>NZ_JBQEQE010000028.1:0-59833 GCF_052046095.1 Pseudomonas sp. 22072 | reverse complement strand
AGTGGTGGGGCAAGAGCCCTTTTGGTTACTTTTGGCTGGGCCGGCATTCCGGGCTCTTTTCCAAAAGTGACCCGCTGTAAGAGCGGAACCCTAAGTGGCCGTTACCGCAGGAATGGATATGTACTCGGTCTGACACCTGTGTCGGCTGTCAGGCCGCTATCGCAGGCAAGCCAGCTCCCACATTTGGATCGTTGGGGTGTCGGGTAGATAGGCGTCGGCTGGCGGGCCGCCTTCGCAGTTCAAGCCAGCTCCCACAGGTCCACATTAGCGCAACACCGTAGCCCCCTTGCACGCCTGCCCCGCCCTCTCACAGATCTCCCACCCACCACCCAGCGCCTTATAGATCCCCACCACTGCCAAGCGCTGTTCCGTGCGCGCCGCCGTCAATGCCCGGCGGCTGGTGAAGTCCGCGCGCTCGGCCTCAAGCACATCCAGGTACACACCCTCACCTTGCGCAAACCGCTCGCGCGCAAAGCTGGCTGCCTCACGGTTGGCGGCCGCCTCCAACAGCCGCAAGCCCAGGGCGTTGCCGGCCGTACGGTTGGCCTGGAACGCATCATCGGTTTCCTGCAGGGCCCGCAACACGGTCTGGTCATAAGCGATCAATGCCGCCTGGGTGCGTGCCTCGCTGGCGGCAATCCGCGCTCGTACGCGCCCGGTGTCCAGCAGTGACCAGCGAATCACCGGCGCGATAAAGTTCGACTGCATGCCCGCATCGCCTAGGGCGCTGAGACTTCCGGCCAGCAAACCGATGGAACCCTGCACCTGGATATCCGGATACAAGCCAGCGGTTTCCACGCCAATCTGCGCGGTCGCAGCCGCCAGCGTGCGTTCGGCCGCGGCAATATCGGCACGGCGCGCCAGCAAGCCGGCCGGGTCTCCCACCTGCAACGTGCGCAGGTTCAAGGTTTCACGCCCAGGCCGGGCCAGCGGTGGCTTGAACCCCTGGGGCGCTTGCCCCAGCAGCACCGCCAGCGCGTTGGTTGACTTGGCGCGACGTCGCTCCAGGTCAGGCGCTACCGCCTCCACATTGCGCAACAAGGCCTCGGCACGCAGCCGGTCGAATTCGGTGGCGGCGCCGACGCTGACCATCTGCCCCACCAGGCCCAGGCTGTCGCGCTGGCTCTGGCTGATATCCGCGACCACCGCCTGTTCGGCTTCGATCCCTTGTAACTCGAACCAGGTTGCCGCGACCGTCGCCGCGACGCTCGCTTGCACGCTGCGCAGCAACGCCTGACGCGACCCCGCCTGGGCCTGGGCCGCCTCCACCGAGCGACGCACGCGCCCAAACAAGTCGATTTCCCAGGCTGCATCCACTGCCGCACGGGTGGTTTCAATAGAGCGCTGCTCGCCGAAGGGAGTCTCGACCTCGCTGCGCTGGCGGTGCTCGTAGCCCAGGGCGGCGCCGCCGCTGGGCAGGAAGCCTTGGCGGCTTTCGCGCAACAGCGCCTTGGCTTCGTCCAGGCGTGCGGCGGCGATGCCGATGTCGTGGTTGGCCGCCAGTGCCTGTTGGATCAATTGGCTCAATGCCGGCTCGTCAAACACTTGCCACCACTGCACTTCGACCTCGCCCGGACCAAGCCCGGCGATGGGCGCGCCGAAGCTCGTCGCCCGCTNGGGCAGCACTGGCGCGGAATAATCCGGCCCCACCGAGCCGCAACCGGCCAGCAGGGTCAACGACAACAGAAAAGCTGGATACGCCTGTTTCATGATGCGCTCTCCTTTAGCTGCACCGTCGGACTCGCCCCCTGACGCTGCACGCGCAGCGCCAGGCTGCGCATCACCACATAGAAAACGGGCGTCAGGAACAGACCGAACAGCGTCACGCCCAACATCCCGGCAAACACCGCAACCCCCATGGCATGGCGCATCTCGGCCCCGGCGCCACTGGCAAACACCAACGGGACTACGCCGGCGATAAACGCCAGGGACGTCATTAAAATAGGGCGCAGGCGCAATTGGCAGGCGTGGATCACCGCTTCCAATGGGCTGGCGCCTTCGGCTTCAAGGCTGCGGGCAAACTCGACGATCAGGATGGCGTTCTTCGCAGCCAGGCCCACCAGCACCACCAACCCGATCTGCACGAACACGTTGTTGTCGCCCTCCACCAGCCACACGCCGAGGATTGCGCTGAGCAGGCACATGGGCACGATCAGCAACACCGCCAACGGCAGCAGCCAACTGTTGTACTGCGCGGCAAGGATCAGATAAGCCAGCAGCACACACAGCGGGAAAATAAACAGGGCCGATGACCCGGCGAGCTTTTGCTGGTAGGTCAAATCTGTCCATTCATAGGTCACGCCCTCGGGCAGTACCTCCTGGGCCAGGCGCTCCATGAGCGCGACCGCCTGCCCGGAGCTGACCCCTGGCATCGCGCCGCCAGAGATATCCGCCGAGGGATAGCCGTTGTAGTGAATCACCCGGTCAGGCCCGGAGCTCGGCGTGACCGTGACAAACGCTGATAACGGCAGCATGTCCCCGGCGGCATTGCGCACCTGCAGGCGGCCAATGGCTTCGGCCTGCATGCGATGGTCCGCGTCGGCCTGGGCCGTGACTTTGTAGGTGCGGCCAAACCGGTTGAAGTCGTTGACGTACAGCGACCCCAGATAGACCTGCAGCGACTCGAACACATCCGCCAGGCGCACGCCCTGGCTCTTGACCTGGGTGCGGTCGATGTCGACATTCAGTTGCGGCGCATTGACGTCCAGGCTGGTCATCAGCCCGGCTACCTGGCCTGACTCAGTGGCTTTGGTCATCAGTATCTGGGTCTGCTGCACCAGCGCCTCCAGCCCGACGCCGCCACGGTCCTCGACCTGCAGCTTGAAGCCCCCGGTCACCCCGAGCCCCGGCACCGGTGGCGGCGGGAACACGCCGAGGAAGCCGTCGGGGATGCTCGCAAACTTGGCCTGCAGACGCCCGGCGATGGCGACCGCCGCCATATCCGGCGAGGTGCGCTCTTTGAACGGATCAAGCATGACGAACATCACCGCCGCATTCGGAACGTTGACGAAGCCGTTGACCGACAGTCCCGGGAACGCCACGACACTCTCGACCCCCGGCTCATCCAGGGCGATTTTCGACATTTGCCGCACCACCGCATCGGTACGCTCCAACGAGGCCGCGTTCGGCAGCTGGGCGATACCGACCAGGTAGTACTTGTCTTGCATCGGCACGAAGCCGGCCGGTACCGCGTTGAAGCCGAACCAGGTCAATGCGAGCAAGCCGCCGTAAGCCAACAGCGCCACGCCACGACGGCCGACGACCTTGCGCACAGTGTTGCCATAGGCTTGCGGCGCACGCTGGAACGGCCGGCCCAGTACCTCCAACAGCCGTGCGGCACGACCACGCAGGCTGCGCGGGTCATGCACCACAGCGGCATGCCGTGGCCGCAGCAACAGGCCGGCCAGCGCCGGGCTGAGGGTCAACGAGTTGACCGCCGAGAGGATGGTGGAAATCGCGATGGTCAGCGCAAACTGCCGATAGAACTCGCCTTGCAGGCCACTGAGAAACGCGGTGGGAATGAACACGGCCGCCAGCACCGAGGTGATCGCAATGATAGGGCCGGTGACCTCGCTCATCGCCCGTCGCGCAGCCTGCATCGGCTCCTCGCCGTTCTCGATATGCCGCTCGACGTTCTCCACCACCACGATTGCATCGTCGACCACGATGCCGATCGACAACACCAGGCCGAACAGCGACAACGTATTGAGGGAGAAGCCCATCAGGTGCATGACCGCAAAGGTGCCGATGATCGATACCGGCACGGCCATCAAGGGAATCAGCGACGCGCGCCAGTTGCGCAGGAACACCACCACCACGATCACCACCAGCAGGATCGCTTCCATCAGCGTGATGGCCACCGACTCCAGCGAAGCGCGCACAAACACGGTGGGGTCATAGGCAATCCGCGACACCAACCCCTCGGGGAAGTTGGTTTGCAGACGCTGCATGGTATCGCGCACCGACTGCGCCACATCCAGCGCGTTTGCCCCCGGGCTCTGGATGATTTGCAAGGCCACCGCAGGCTCGCCGTCCAACAGGCTGCGCAGCGCGTAGGCATCGGCCCCCATCTCGATACGTGCCACATCGCGCAAGCGCGTGACCTGGCCGTTATCGCCGGTGCGAATAATGATATCGCCGAACTGCTCTTCATCCGTCAGGCGCCCGAGGGTATTGACCGTGACTTGGAACGCCGCAGTGGAATCCGGTGCCTGGCCGACCGAGCCGGCCGCCACTTGCACGTTCTGCTCGCGCACGGCGGTGATGACATCGCCGGCGGTCAAGCCACGGGCGGCGATCAGGTCCGGGTCGAGCCACAGGCGCATGCTGTATTCACCCGCGCCCCACACCAGCACATCGTTGATCCCCGGCAGGCGCGACAACTCATCGCGCACCTGCAGGTAGGCATAGTTGGAGATATAGAGCGGGTCATAACGTTGGTCGGGGGACAGCAGGTGGACCACCATGAGGATGTCCGGCGAGGTTTTCTGCGTGACCACGCCCAGGCGCTGCACCTCTTCGGGCAAGCGCGGCAAAGCCCGCGAAACACGGTTCTGCACCTGGATTTGCGCCATGTCCGCATTGGTGCCCTGGGCGAACGTTGCGGTCAGGATCATGCGGCCATCGGTGGCCGACTGCGAGGTCATGTAAAGCATGCCTTCCACCCCGGTGATCACCTGTTCCAGCGGCGCCGCCACCGTCTCGGCAATTACCTGCGGGTTGGCCCCCGGATACGACGCCGTCACTTGCACCGTGGGCGGCGTGACGGCGGGATATTCGCTCAACGGTAAATGGAAGAAGGCCACGATGCCGCCGATCATCATCAACACCGACAGAACAATGGCGAAGATCGGTCGGTCAATGAAAAAGCGTGGGAAGCTCATTGCACGCCCCCCACCGCCAGCGGTGCTTCAAGCGGCTTGCCCTCAATACTGGCAGCCAGCGGTGTCACCTGCATGCCGGGGCGCACCAGCCCTTTGACGACAATGCGCTCGCCCGGTTGCAGCCCCTGTTCGATGACCCGCAGGCCGTCGACCACTGGGCCCAGTTCCACCGGGCGGTATTCGGTTTTATCACCTTCACCGACTACCAGCACATAGCGACGGCCCTGGTCGGTGCCGATGGATTGGTCGGCAATCAACACCCGGGGTTGCGCCGCGCCGGTATCCAGCTTGACCTTGGCGAACAGCCCCGGCGTCAAGCGCCCATCCGGGTTCTCCACTACCGCACGCACGCGCACCGTGCCAGTCTTGCGGTCAGCCGAGTTGGCCAGAAAATCCACGCGACCGGCCCGTGCATAGGTGGTGTCGTTGAGCATCGCCACCATGACCTTGGCGGCTTGGTCGCCCTTGGACCCGGCGTGTTGCCGCGTCGCTGCCAACGAATGCAGGTAGGTGCGTTCATCCACATCGAAATACACATGCAAGGGGTCGATGGAAACAATCGTGGTCAGCGCTGTTTCCCCACGGGTGACATAGTTGCCTTCCGTCACCAGGGCGCGGTCGATACGCCCGCTGATAGGTGCGGTGACGCGGGTGTAACTCAGGTCCAGTTGGGCCGTATCCAGCGCAGCCCTGGCGGCCTCCACCTGCGCTCTGCCGGCGTTCAACGAAGCAATAGCGGTGTCGAGACGATCACGTGCCACCACCTTCTTGGCATATAACTGCTCGGCACGGCCATGCTCGGCCTGGGCCAGCAACGCATTGGCTTCGGCCTCGCGCAGACGTGCCTTGGCTGCGTTCACTGCCGCCTGGAACATGCGCGGATCGATCACAAACAGTGGACTGCCCTTGGCCACGAACTGCCCTTCGGGCACGCTGACACTTTGCAGATAGCCACTGACTCGCGGGCGCAATTGAACCTGGTCGATGGCGGTCAACGAACCGGTGTACTCCACAAACGGCGTCACCGCACGCGCCACCACCTGGGCGACCGGCACGCCGGGTGGCTTGGCTGCTGCAGCTGGCGGCGCATTGTCCGAGCATCCGCCGAGCATCAATGCTACGGCCAACGCCCCGGTAATGAGGCTTACTGGTTTGGTGCACATCGTTCACCCTCCTTGGAATTTTCAAGACAAACCGACACGTGGGTTTTTTATCCGGCTTGCCATACTGGGAAGGTCAAGCGCTATAAAACCGGGGGGTGTGTTTTTGTCTGGGAAATATTTGGAGGTGAATCAAATGGCGGCCAGAGGGGCTTGGTGGCGCTCGGGGTTACCTGTCGAGCGTGGTTGAAGGTGGGAGCTGGCTTGCCTGCGAAGGGATCAACCCGGTTTGGCTGGTAGACCGAGGTGTCTGCATCGCAGGCAAGCCAGCCCCCACATTTGGATTGCGCGGTGTCAGCCAGGTATATGTGGGCTCAGGCTCAGCTCCACGCCACCACCAGCAAGCCGGCGCCCAACACCAGGCACAACGGCGAATAGAAATAGGTATCCAGGCGAGCAAACCTCGACCCGCCGACCTTCTTGAAAAACCCCACCAGCTCCGAATCCCCAATCGCTCGGGCAAACATCAGCACGGCAATCGCGCTGATACCCCACTGCAACGCCCCGTGGGACACCGGCGAGAAATACAGCCCGGCGCGCAGACACACGAGCAAGGCAATCGCCACCAGCCCCATCGCCACCAGAAAAGTACCCAGCGCCGACGGCTTGAACGCCGGTCGCGGCCCGCTGGCAAACTCTCCGGGCAGTTGCGGGATAGCGGCCAGGCTGCCGAGCTTGCCACCCGCAGCCCAATACAGGTGCACCATGCTGATGAAGGTAAATACCCCGACGATCCACCGCGCAATCACAAAGCTCATGGTCGGCGCTCCACAAAAATGTGCGAATGAGGATAGCCGCCCTGAGTTTTTTTGCAGGCATTTCGTCGGTCGCTGATGATAAAGTGCCGCCCCATGAAACTCGCCCGTGCCGACCGCTCACTCATTGCCTGGACGCTCTACTGCTGCGTCCTGTTCAATGTGTTCGCCTGCAGCATTGGTCATGGGCAGATGGTGGGGATGCAGCTCAACGGCATCAGCGGCCAGTTCTGTACGGTGGACCCACGTACCCAGGCGCCCCTGCCCAGCAATTCTACGGATGAGAGCCTGCCAACGCTGTCGAAGGCGTTTGGTTGCCCGCTGTGCTCTACCGGCGGCATGGGCCCGGCGCTCAACTCCCACCTGAATGTGGCAGTCCTGCCGCAACCCCATGCGCCGCCCGCAGCGGTGGTGCTCGCCGCCGACATTCCCGCCCGCTTCACCTGGCCTGCGGCTAATCCGCGCGCGCCACCTGCCTTCGCCTGATCCCTGCGCGTTCTGATCTGCACCGCTTCGTTTCCGTAAGGAGTACGGGGAGCAGTGCGTTGTTTTCGAGCCAAGTTTTCAGGATTCAACCATGAAACATTTACCCCTGTTGGCGGGCCTGTTCGGCTGCCTGCCTGTATGCGCCTCGGCCCTTGAGTTGGCGCCAACCACCATTGACGGCGAGCAAAGTGCCGAGCCTGGGCTGGCCCTGGACCAATCCAGCGGCATGGCCTCGCGCCTGGGCCTGAGCGTGCGGGAAACGCCGGCGTCGGTGGCCATTGCTAACCGCAACGATATCGAGCGCCACGGCGCCAAGACCTTCCGTGATGCGGCCAATACCCTGCCCGGCGTCAACGCCAGCGCGCCGCCTGGGTTTGGCGGGTTTGTCTCGTACCGAGGGTTTACCAGCAGCCAGATCACCCAGATGTTCAACGGCATCAATGTCGCCTCGGGCCTGGCGCGACCGGTGGATGCGTGGATCTATGACCGCGTCGAACTGGTAGGCGGCCCCTCCTCCCTGATCAACGGCGCAGGCTCAGTGGGTGGCTCGCTGAACTACGTGACCAAGCTGGCAAGCCGCGAGGAACAGGCCATCGAGGGCCAACTGAGCTATGGCAGTTACGACACCGCCGGTATGGCGTTCGGCCTCAACCATGCGCTGACCGAACCCGGCGCCGAGGTGCAGCACTACGCCCGGCTGGATGTGAGCCGCAACACCAATCACAGCTACATCGACCGCGACCAGCGCGATGCCTGGAGCGTGGCGTTTTCCCTGCTCAGCGACCTCACCCCGAACCTGTCCCACACCCTGGCCCTGGAGTATCAGGACGAACATGAAGACAGCCCGTACTGGGGCACGCCGGTGCTCAACCCCAAGGCCGGTGAGCTGAAGATCGACAAGCACAACCGCTTCAATAACTACAACGTAGCCGACGGCCGTTATGAGCAACGCACGATCTGGGCACGCTCGATCATCGACTACCGGATCAACGACAGCACCACACTGAAAAATACCCTCTACCACCTCGACAGCCAGCGCGACTACCGCAACCTGGAGACCTACCAATACAACGCCGACAACAGCGCGGTGAACCGCTCGACGGCCTATCAGGTGCGGCATCAGGGCGAGCAGAACGGCAACCAGTTCGAACTGCGCCATGACACGAGCGTCTTCGGCCTCGCCACCACTTGGTCCGGCGGTTTTGAGTACAAGATCAACAGCACCACTAACAGCCCGTTGAACGTGCCGGGCAAAAGTACCGTAGACCCGAACCACTACGACCCGGGGCACTTCTATGATATTCCCGGTACCCGGCCAGGTTTCGTCAAGGACAAGACCAACCAGGTGACGACCAAGGCACTGTTCGTGGAAAACCGTCTGGGACTGACGGATAAGCTCTCGCTGCTGACTGGCCTGCGCTATGACGCCATCGATCTGGACGTGACCAACCATCGTACGATCACCGCCACCAACCCGCGACACTTCAAGCGCAGTTGGGAGCCGGTAACGGGCCGGGTGGGCCTGACCTATCAGTTCATCCCCTCCGCCAACGTCTATGTGCAATACAGCACCGCCGTCGAACAGCCCAACACCACTACCCAGGTGTTCGACGTGTCCACCGGCAAGCAATGGGAAATCGGCAGCAAGTTCGATTACCTGGAAGGCCGCGGTTCCGCCACGGTCGCCGCGTACAAGATCGAGCGCAAGGACTTCGCCGTCACCGACCCGCTGGACCCGACCAGCAGCATCCCGGTGGGCGCGCAGTCGTCCAAGGGCATCGAACTGGCCAGTTCGTTGCGCATCACGCCGAGGCTATTGGCCGAAGGCAACTTCGCCTGGGTGGACGCGCAGTACGATGAGTTCAACGAGAAAATCGCCAGCGGCGCCGTGGTGTCGCGCAAGGGCAATACGCCAACCAACGTGCCCAAGCGCGTGGGCAACCTGTGGTTGACCTATGACTTTGCCGAGAATTGGCAAGGCGGGGTGGATGCGCGTTATGTCGCTCAGGTGTATGCGGACAATGCCAACACCCAGACCGTACCGGCCTATACGCTGTTCGGCACCTTCCTGCGCTATAAGGTGGATGCGCATACCTCGGTAACCGGGCGCGTACGTAACCTGACTAACGAGGTGTATGCCGAGTTTGCCCATGTGTCGCCGGCGTACTATCTGGGATCACCGAGGACCTTTGAGCTGGCCGTACAGACCAAGTTCTAACGCTGCAACGACCGTTGACTTGAAATGCAATTGAATGTGGGAGCTGGCTTGCCTGCGATAGCGGTGGGTCAGCATAAAAATATGTTGTCTGACACTCAGTCATCGCAGGCAAGCCAGCTCCCACATCTTGATCTTCACTCGATACAAAGACCGCCGGTTACTGGAGGCTCGCCTCGACCTTCTGCGCCACATCTTCCGTCAACCAGGCCTTCCACACCTGCGGATGTTCCTTGAGAAACGCCTGGGCCACCTCCCGAGGCGCCGTGTGGTGCTCGCTCATCGTCGCCAAGGCTTTGTTAAGCGGCTCGATGGGAAACTCGACCTTCTCGAAGAACTGGGCAATCTGTGGATGTTCCTGCTGGAACGGCGTCGACACGCCAATGCTCAGCTTGGAAGCCAATGAGCGTGTCGGCTTCGGGTTCGGGTTGTCTGCGTCAGTCAGGGTCTTCCACGCAGCTGCATCAAATGGCGGTTCTTCCAGCTGGATCAATTTATAGCGCCCCATCAACGGGGTCGGCGACCAGTAATAGAACAGCACGGGCTTGCCCCGGCGAATCGACGAGGCAATCTCCGCATCCAGCGCCGCCCCCGAACCGCTGCGGAAGTTCACATAGCTGTCGTCCAGGCCATAAGCCTTGAGCTTCTGTTTGTTGACCACTTCGGAGGTCCAGCCAATGGGGCTGTTCAGAAAACGCCCCTTGCCCGGAGATTCAGGGTCCTTGAACACGTCCTTGTAGCGCGCCAGGTCCTGCACGCTTTTCAGATCTGGAGCCAGGGGTTTTAGCCCTTTGGAGGGGTCACCCTTGACCACGTATTCCGGCACCCACCAGCCTTCGGTCGCGCCTTTGACGGTATCGCCAAGGCCCGCCACCTTGCCTTCGGCTTCAGCCTTGACCCATACCGGGCTGCGGCCTGCCCATTCCTCGCCGATCACCTGGATGTCATTCTTGGCCAGGGCGGTTTCCAGGGTAATGGTGGTACCAGGCAAGGTGTCAGTGGGCAGGTCATAGCCCTTCTCGACGATAAAACGCAGTACTTCAGTGATCAGGCTGCCGCTTTCCCAGTTCAGGTCGGCAAAATGCACCGGTGCCTGGGCAGCCGATACCGGCAATGACAGACTCAGGGTCGTCAGGCCCGCCGCCAGCAGTGACTTCAATCCTTTCATGCCTGTGCACCTCGCGTTTTCGCAGTCATGGCGAACGGCTTTGCTGCGAATGCGCGAAGCCTCTGAATAGTTAAGTCAACTCAACTGTAGTAGAGGTTCCAAAAGACAAAGATGCACAGCGTATTTATCGCCTACTCGCTGGCCTTGAAGGTCACCAGTTCACCCTTGCGCCATTTGGCGGCTTTGCCAGTCACGGCCTTCAGGGTCTTGGTCAACCCTTCCTGCAATTGCTCATGGGCGGCGAATACCAGCATCACGCTGTGGCCTTCCTTGAACACAATACCCTGGCCTTCGTTCGACGACACAAAGGCATAGTCGCCGAGGCCGTAGACGGTCAACTTGATATCGCGAAACCTCAATTCGAACTTGCCACCTTCGCGGCTGGGTAATACCGCTGCGCGAAAATGGTCACCTACTTTGAGTTCCAGACGTGGCTTGTCGTCCACGACCAGCGCCGTTTCGGTATCGATTTCGGCGATATAAATACCTTCCGGCGTCTGTTCAGTGACGTAGACAAACCGAGATTGAAACTGCTTGACCAACTTTGCGCGCAAATCACCCAGCACGAATAACGCGTGCATATCCAGATTACTGACTGCCAAGGAAACGCCCCCACATCAAAAAAGCACTGACCGCCAAAGCGAACAGCACAAAAAATGGCCGTTACGACACGATACAGAGTCATTAAAAAACTGAAGAGAACTCGTAAGGCTAGTACAAACCTCAACGGCGGACCTCATGGGAAGTCAACCGCGATACAGCAAATCACAGGTTCAACGACCCGAGAATACGGGTCTGCCGACTTCAGAGAATAACCCAATTAAAAATGCAGTTTTCCGACACCCCAACACAAAAAAACATCTGGGCATGGAACCAGTCACGAACTACCGACGACAATACTAGAACAGCAACCAGGGTGAAAACCACCCGAAACAACGCAGACAAGCTATCAGGATCGATCGACAGGAGCTGAGCATGCAACGACGTCAACACGACGCTACGTCTTTCCACACTCGTTCACCATGTCCCGACGAACAGCAATACTACTGCCTGCTGAACCTGAATGGGTACTCCAATTCGGTGCTTTACCAAGTTGTACCCGCAGGAAAGAACTTTTTTCATATTCTTGAAGTGCCCAGCGGCAAGATCAAGGGGTTTCGCAGCGATCACATCAAAGCCTGCGAACTGGCCAAGTCCCTTGAAGCCAAGCTATACGCCTCAGGCGGCGGAATCGTTTCGTCGCCTGGATGACTTTACCGCGCCACTGCCCCTCAACAACTGCCATACTGGCCTGTCCATGGAAGTTTGCCCCCCGCGGGTCAGGTTTCATCAACGCAGTTACCTTGAAGGGAAAGCCATACGTGACGGAATTTGATATTGGCGAATTTATTATCCACGGCGATGCGAGGGAAGTAGACGGTGAGTTTCAAGCGGTCATCATCATGCGAGCCAAACCACCGCTGAACAAGGTCACCGCGCACCAGGTGGAGAAAGACCGCTGGTTCAAAACCGCCGACGCAGCGGCCGTGGCTGGCAAAGAGGCGGCCAAGGCACTGAAAACCGCCGTGGATTGCGGCGCGCTCAATACCTGACAATCCGATAGAACTCTGGCGTGCCCTGCCCCTCACATGCATGACGATAAGCCCGCATGGAGAAAGCTATGGACACCACCACCCCAACCCTTGAAACCCTGTTCGAACAACTGGGGCTGGATTCCAGCCAGGAAGCCATCGAACGTTTTACCGCCGAACATCGACTGCCCGATGATGTAAAACTCATCGACGCGCCATTCTGGAGCGAACAGCAGGCGAACTTCCTCAGGGAACAATTGCAGGTCGACGCAGAATGGGCTCCCGCAGTGGATGACCTCAATGCGTTGCTGCATGAGCCTCCCCGCGCTTGATCAATGCAGGCTGTCTGACGCTTCCCTGCGCAATAGCGCTTGCCAGGCAGCCTGGCATTCCTGCGCCTCGTCCCGGCTGGCGAATGCAGTGCCGCGCTGCTCACCGTTGAGCAACACCACCCAGCAAGCTCGCTGGCCCAGGGCTCGCAGGGTTTGGGGTACGCCACTGCCGATCATTACGGCCACATCGACTTTGTTTTGCATGGAGCTTCTCCGCAGCATTAGTTAGCTGGCTAACAATGTTGGCCATGCTACGGCTTTATTCCAGTTGGAAAAAGCTATCCACGGAATAGCTTCATTGCATAAACAGCAACAATGCCGATCCAGGGCGGCCAGCTAGAGAGCCGCCCCCTTCACCGCATCAGGCTTGACGCTGGTGCTTGTCGATCTGCTCGTGGCGCTCTTGCGCTTCGATGCAGTACTTGGTGGTAGGACTGATCAGCAGGCGCTTGAGGCCGATAGGCTCGCCGCTGTCGTCACACCAGCCAAAGGAATCTTCCTTGATGCGTTCCAGAGCACGCTCAAGTTGCGGCAGCATGCGCTGGTCGCGGTCAATGGCGTTTACCAGCCAGGTGCGCTCTTCTTCGACAGAAGCCGCGTCAGCCGGGTCGGCCGGGGTGTCCAGGCTCTCAATGGCGATACGGTTCTGCTCAATGCGCTCGTGGTGCTCCACCTTCATGTCTTGCAGCAACTTCTCGAAAAAAGCGTGCTGTTCGGCATTCATGTAGTCATCCGCCGGCATGGCCAGCAACTTTTCCTTTGTCATTGATTTCTCTATAAAAAATACGTGCATTAAGGCGAATTAGGGAGCGTTCCGGCCGACCTGTGCAGGTCTCGGAAGGGCGCCATCCATTCCAAGCGCCACCCGGCACTCAATTTACGAGGGGCGGCAGTCTAAGGCCGACTTGAGGGCGCAGCAACTGAAAAGACAGGCATTTTTTCCCGATCAACCCCCAAAAGCACCAGGACGGGCTTGGCGAACGGTCATCGGAGTGCGTTTATAGCAAGAAATTCAGTGTTGTGGAGCTATATAGAAGACAAACGGTTGAAAGTGCCTGATCCCCTGTAGGCGCGAGCTTGCTGTGGCGAGGGAGCTTGCTCCCGCCGACTGCGCAGCAGTCTCCGGCTTTTATTGGGGGTGCTTCGCCCCCCGCAAGCAAGCTTGCTCGCCACACAAGCTCGCGCCTACAAGGGCAGGTACTCAGCGCTTGAGCTTGCGCTTGTTGCGGTATTGATCGATCACCACCGCCACCACGATGATCAGGCCCTTGATGATGTCCTGGATATACGCATCCACCCCGACAAAGGTAAACCCGCTGGCCATGACGCCAAGGATCAGCGCGCCGATCACCGTGCCGGTGATGCGCCCTACTCCACCGGCCAGGCTGGTACCGCCGATCACTGCGGCGGCAATCGCGTCCAGCTCGTAGGACATACCCATGCCGGCCTGCCCCGTCGCTGCACGTGCCGAGGCCACCACGCCGGCCAGGCCCGCCAGGAGACCGGCGATGCTATAGACGATGATCAGGTGACGCTTGACGTTAATCCCCGAAGTACGCGCCGCCTGCATATTGCCGCCGATGGCATAGGTGTACTTGCCATACTTGGTGTAACGCAGGGCAATGTGGAAGATTACCGCCACCACCAGGAAGATAATCACCGGCATCGCGCCATGGCCGATCGCTGTGTAGGAGTCCGAGAGCATGCTCACCGGCTGGCCTTCGGTGTAATAGCGTGCCAGGCCACGGGCCGAGACCATCATGCCCAGGGTTGCGATAAACGGCGGGATGCCGGTGACCGCGATAATGCTGCCGTTGATTGCCCCCGCTAAAAGCCCTACGCCCAAACCCATCGCCACCGGGATCCACACCGGCAAGTCGGTGAGGGACGGAAACACCGCCCGGGAAAAGTCGGAGGTCTGCGCCAGGCTGGCGGCGATCATCGCTGACAAGGCCAGCACCGAGCCGGACGACAAGTCGATGCCCGTGGTGATGATCACCTGGGTCACACCGATGGCCAGCAGGCCGATGATCGACACCTGCAGGATCATCAGCACCAGACGCTGGGAGTTCATCAGAAAGCTCTGGTCGCGCACGATCCAGCCGAACAATTCAAACACCAGGCCGATACCGATCAGCACCAGGAAGATACTCAGCTCGGTGGGCATGCGTCGACGGTTCTTGACCGGCGCGGTTGCCGGCTTGTTGTCTGTTATTGCGTTCATAACCCATCACCTTCTTATTCTGTAGATCAGTGGACTGCGGTCATCCCGGAAGCCAACTGCATGACTTTTTCCTGGGTCGCCTCGGCGCGATCCAGAGTGCCCATCAGTTCACCTTCGTGCATCACCATCACCCGGTCGCTCATGCCGAGCACTTCGGGCAGTTCGGAAGAAATCATGATCACCGCCATGCCCTCGCTGGCGAGGAAGGCGATCAAGCGATAGATCTCAGCCTTGGCGCCCACATCGATACCACGCGTCGGCTCATCCAGGATCAGCAAGCGTGGGTTGGTCATCAGCCAGCGCGCCAGCAAGGCCTTTTGCTGATTACCGCCGGACAAGGTGTCGATGCATTGCTCCAGTGACGGGGTTTTCACCCGCAGCTTCTTGCACATGTCTTCACACAGGGCACGCAAGGCTTTCTGCTGGATAAAACCGTTGCCCGAATAGTGCGGCAACACCGCCATCTCCATGTTCTCCAGCACCGACAGGCACGGGAACAGGCCGCTGAGCTTGCGGTCTTCGGTCAACAGCGCAAAGCCTTTCTCAATGGCCATATGCGGGTCGGTAATGCGCACCGCCTTGCCGTCCAGGGTGATTTGCCCGCTGGAACTTGGGGTGATACCAAAAATGGTTTCCGCCACGTTGGTGCGCCCGGAGCCCATCAGCCCGGCGATACCGAGGATCTCGCCGGCGTGCAGGTCGAACGATACATCCTTGAATACGCCGTCCAGGCTCAGGTCGCGCACCGACAGTAACAGCTCACCAATAGGCGTTTCGCGCACCGGGAACAGCTGGCTCAATTCACGCCCGACCATCATCGAGATGAGGCTGTCGCTGTTCATGCTGTCGGCCCGTTGCAAGCCGATGTATTGGCCGTCGCGGAACACCGCCACTTCATCGGCGATGGCGAACACTTCGTTCATCTTGTGGGTGATATAGACGATGCCTTTGCCCTGGGACTTGAGGTCGGCAATGATCGAAAACAGGTGGGCCACTTCCTTGTCGGTAATGGCCGAGGTGGGTTCATCCATGATCAGGATGTCGGAGTCGTAGGACACTGCCTTGGCAATCTCGACCATCTGCCGTTCGGCAATGCTCAGGTTGCCGACCTGTTCTTCGGGGTCGAGGTTGATGCGCAGGCGCGCCAGCAACTCGGCGGTGCAGCGGTGCATTTCGCGGTGGTTGACCATGTGCAGGCTGTTGAGCTGTTCGCGGCCTATCCAGATGTTCTCGGCGATGCTCATATGGGGCATCAGGTTGAGTTCCTGGTGGATCATCGCGATCCCGGCCTTTTGCGCGGCCAGCGGCGTTTCAAAGGTGATCGGCTTGCCACGCAGGCGAATTTCGCCGGCGTCGGGCTGGTAGATGCCGGCGATGATCTTCATCAGCGTCGACTTGCCCGCACCGTTCTCGCCCATCAACGCCAGCACCGTGCCGGGGCGCACCCGCAGCTGCACATCGTCCAGGGCCACGACACCGGGAAAGCCTTTGCTGATGTTGAGGATTTCCAGCAGGTAGGGTTCGTCCAGCGCCAGCGCCGGGTGGGCGGCGGGCTGAGACGTGGCGGCTTGAGCAGGCATAGGGAGGTACTCCATCTGCAGGGCGGCCGTGACCGCCCTGCCAGCTTTTGTTGTTATGTCGGGGCTACTTGAAGTCTTTGACGTTGTCCGGGGTGATCAACTGGAACGGGATCACCACGTTCTGCTCGACCGGCTCCTTCTTGGCCATCTTGCGCGCTGCCTCCACCGAACCTACCGCCTGGCCCTTGGCGTCCTGGAAGGCCGACACGGTCATGTCGCCCTTGGTGATCGCGTTCAAGCCATCGGGCGTGCCGTCGACACCGGCAATCAACACGCTGCCTTTTTCCTTGCCGGCCGATCTCAGGGCCATGGACGCCCCGATCGCCATCTCATCGTTGTTGGCCAGCACCGCATTGAACTCCCGGCCCTGGGTCAGCCAGTCGTTGACCAGGGTCATGCCCCTGTCACGCAACCAAATGCCGGTCTGTTCCTGCTCGATCTTGATGTCCGGGTACTTGGCCAGCACTTCCTTCACGCCCTTGGTGCGATTGGTGGTGGAGTTGTTCGCCAGGTCACCCAAAAGGATCACGACCTTGCCCTTGCCACCGAGTTTTTCGGCGATGTATTGCATTTGCAGGCGGCCGGCCTCGACGTCATCGGAGGTCACGGCCACCACGTCCTTGGGCAAGTCTTTCTGGTCGGGGCGGCGGTTGACGAACACCAGCGGTATACCCGCCTTGGTGGCGGCACTGATGATGTTCTTGGTCGACGCGGTATCGACCGGGTTGACGATAATCGCGTCGACCTTCTGGCTGATGAAGTTCTCGACCTGGCTCAATTGCTTGACCACATCGGCGCGGGCATCTTCGAATTGCAGCTGCACGCCATCACCTTTTGGATAGGACTTGGCTTGCTTATCCATATCCTCGCGCAGGTAGGTGAGGAAGGTGTCATCGAACGCGGACATCGTCACGCCCACCTTGAGATCGGCGGCGCCGACAACGCCACTGGCCAGCAGCATGGACAAGGCCAGGGCGGTAAAACGGATCGGGGTCTTCATGAACGGTCTGTCTCCACTTTCTTGTTGGTTTTTTTCGACGTTGCGTTGATCAGGACTCGGCTGTCAGTCGCACCACCGGCGCGCCTGGAATGCAGCACACCAGCGCGCCCTGGTTTTCGACGCACAGCACATTCAGGAAGGAGAAGTAGAACGGCCGGGCGCGGGGCAGTCCGCTTGGCGCTTGGAGGGGGCGTAAAACTCGCAGTACAGCGTTGAAGATTTTCATCTGACGGTACCTGGTTGTTTTTGATCTTGTTTTTGTTGAGTCGCCCGTAGGTTCCGGGACGTACTTTATGCAACCTGGAAAAGACTGTATTAGAAAATAATTTCCATATCAACCTGTTTTAGAATTTTATTCTATTTTCGTCGAAACCACCTGCTGGCGCTCGGCACTCAGGCGCGCGGCGTCCAATATACGGGTGGTTTCCAGGGCGTCATAGGCATTGACCGGCAGCGGCCCCTGCCCCACCACGGCCGCTTGCAACTGCCGATAGAATTGGGGCCAGCAGCCCTTCTCCGACGGCACCCGCTCACGCTCCGGCCCTTGCTCAAACCAGCCCCAGCGTCGATGCTCCTCGGCGCCCCAGTGTTCACCTTCGGTTTTCGGTGACTTGCCGGCCAGCAGCGCTTCTTCCTGGCCATCCAATCCGTCGACGGTGTAGCAGCCCAGGCTGCCACTGACGCGAAATCGCGGCGCCTGGCTGTTCTGCAACGCGTTGCCCCACAGGTGCGAAATCACGCCATTGGCATGGGTGAGGGAGACAAAGAAGCCGTGGTCCACCGTGGGATGTTCTGGTGTGTAGTGCAATTGAGCGAACACCCGCTCCACCGGGCCGAACAGTTGCAACGCCTGGTCCACCAGATGGCTGCCCAGGTCACGCAGCCAGCCGCCACCGCTGGCATTGCCCACGGCCTGCGGACTGTAACGTTCCACGCGGGATTCAAAGCGGGTGATGGTGCCCAGGGCGCCAGCGTCGATCAGTTTGCGCAGGGTCAGGTAATCCGAATCCCAGCGCCGATTCTGGTAGACGCTGAGCAGCGAGCCCTGGCGCTCGGCAGCGGTAATCAGGGCCTGGGCTTGTTCGGCATTGGCGGCAAAGGGTTTATCGCTGACCACCGCTACCCCGTGCTCGATGGCTTCCAGCACCAGGGCCGGGCGACCTTTGAGGGTGGTGGAAATCACCAGGGCATCGACGCCGGCTTCGACGATCTGGCCGATGGAGTCGAAGGCTTTGACACCCGGAAGGTCAGTACTCAGTTGCTTGCGACGTTCGGGTGAACGCGTCACCACGCCGACAAAGGTGGCGCCAGGCAGGGTGGCAATCAACGGCGCATGAAAAAAGCGCCCGCCGTGGCCGTAGCCCACTAGTCCGATTCGCATGCTCAACTCCAGAATTGATTTGGAAACCCAATCAACTGTGGGAGCTGGCTTGCCTGCGATAGCAGTGAGTCAGGCAATCAATCTGTCACTGATAGACCGCTATCGCAGGCAAGCCAGCTCCCACAGTGTCAACCACTTTTCTGCAGTGAGTTAGCCGTAGAAGCGCGGGCGATCCGGCAGGCTGACTTTCACAATCTGCCCACTGCCCTGGGCTTCAATACACGCATCCGCCGCCACCGCCGCCGCAAACCCATCCCAGGCCGACGGCCCGCCGACCTGCCCGGCCAGCACGCTGTCGATAAACGCCTGCAACTCCACGTCATAGGCACCGATAAACCTATCCTTCCAATCCATCAGGATTGCGTTGGACAGCTTCGCGTCGCTGCGCAGTTGCACCTGAGATGGTTCCGGCAACCTGGCGATGCCGCTCTCCCCTACCACTTCGCACTGGATGTCGTAGCCGTATTGGCAGTTCACAAACACTTCCACGTCGATACGCGTGCCTTTGGCAGTTTCCAGCAGCACGATCTGCGGGTCGCGCAGGTGCGCCAGCGCCTTGCTGGTCTTGCGCGGGAACACCACCTGCACGGACACATAGTCGTCGTTGAGCAGCCAACGCAGCACGTCCAACTCATGGATCAGGGTGTCGGTGATCGCCATGCCGGTGTTGTAGTTCTCGCCCACCGTGGGGTTACGGTGCGCGCAGTGCAGCATTAACGGCTCGCCAATCTGGCCGCTGTCGATCACCGACTTGAGGGCACGATAGCCTTGGTCGTACGGGCGCATGAAACCCACCTGGACCAGGCGCTTACCGTGTGCCACTTCGGCCTCGACAATGTTGCGGCAGCCCTGGGCCGTCACCGCCAGCGGTTTTTCACAGAACACCGGTTTGCCGGCAGCAATCGCGGCCAGCACAAACTCTTCGTGGCTCGGCCCCCAGGACGTCACCAGTACCGCTTCGACCTCTGGCGCGTTGATCAATGCATGGCCGTCCGGGTACACCTCGGCGTCCAGCTTCAAGTCCGCCACCACCTGGGCCGCCTGCTCAAGGTTGATATCGGTGACGGCCACCACCTGGCTGTTGAGCAAGGCCTGGCTGCAACGACGAATATGGTCCCGGCCAATGGCGCCCGTACCAATCACTCCAAGTTTCAAAGACATGCAAACACTCCTCTTGTTGTTAGTACTGCCGGGCCTGGGCCAGGTGTTCATTGAGTTTTTTTGCCGCTGCATTCGTACGTTCACTGGTGGACACTTGGGCCACACCCACCCGCCACCACGACAGGTAGCCGTGGATCATGGTCTTGGGCAGCACCTTGATATCGATCAGCGTGGAGACGCTTTGCGTGCGGGCATCCGCCAACGCCGCTTCCAGCTGTTCCAGCGTGCTGACCTTGTAGGTCTTGCAACCGTAGGCCGCTGCGCTCATGGCGAAGTCCACCGGCACCAGGCCACCGTCGAGCTTGCCGCTCTCGGGGTTGCGGTAGCGGAACTCGGTGCCGAAGCTGTCCATGCCATTGCCAATCTGCAGGTTGTTGATGCAACCGAACGCCATGTTGTCCAACAGCACCACGTTGATCTTGCGACGCTCCTGGATCGAGGTGGCCAGCTCCGAGTGCAGCATCATGTAGGAGCCATCGCCGACCAGGGCGTACACCTCCTTGCTCGGCTCGGCCAGCTTCACACCCAGGGCGGCGTTGATCTCGTAGCCCATGCATGAATAGCCATACTCGACGTGGTAGGTGTTGACGCCCTTGCTGCGCCAGGCACGCTGCAAATCGCCGGGCAGGCTGCCGGCGGCGGCCACGATGATTGCGTCATCGGCCAGGCGTGCATTGAGCAAGCCGAGCACAGCGCTCTGGGTCAGGCACGAACCGGTCAGCTCGATGAATTCCCGCAGCACGGCACGGTCCAGGTGGTCGTCGACTTCGGGGACAAACTCATCGCCCTGGTAGTGCACCTGATGCACGCGGTCCACTTCAGCGTCGAATTGCGCCTTGGCGTCGGCGATCTGCTCGCCCCAGCCCGAACGGTAATCGCCCAGGGCATCGGCCAGTGCTTCAAGCGCAACTTTCGCATCGGCCAGCACTTGCACACCGTCCAGCTTCAACGCATCGCAGGGGCTGATATTGAGGTTGAGAAACTTCACCTCGGGGTGCTTGAACAGCGATTTTGACGAGGTGGTGAAGTCGGTATAACGAGTGCCGATGCCAATAATCAGGTCGGCCTCAGGCGCCAGCAGGTTAGCCGCCAGGCAGCCGGTTTCGCCGATGCCGCCGACGTTCAGCGGATGGCTGGACACCACGGCGCTCTTGCCCGCCTGGGTTTCCGCGAAAGGAATATCGAAACGCTCGGCAAAGGCTTGCAGTGCCTGGTTGGCGCCGGAGTATTTGACCCCGCCGCCGCAAATGATCAGCGGCTTGCGCTTGCCGCGAAACGCAGCCAGCGCATCGCCGATCATGGCGCTGGTGGCCGGGCGTCGGTCGATGCGGTGCACGCGTTTTTGCAGGAAATAGTCGGGGTAGTCCCAGGCTTCGGCTTGTACATCCTGGGGCAAGGCCAGGGTCACCGCGCCGGTTTCAGCCGGGTCGGTCAGCACGCGCATGGCATGGATCGCCGCGGTCATCAGTTGCTCGGGGCGGTTGATGCGGTCCCAGTATTTGCTCACGGAGCGGAAGGCGTCGTTGGTGCTGATGCTCAGGTCGTGGAACTGCTCGATCTGCTGCAACACCGGGTCGGGCTGACGGCTGGCATAGACATCGCCGGGCAAGAGCAGCAACGGGATGCGGTTGGCGGTGGCAGTCGCTGCGGCGGTGATCATATTGGCCGCACCCGGCCCGACCGAGGCCGTGCACGCATAGATCTTGCGGCGCAGGTGCTGCTTGGCGAACCCGATAGCAGCGTGGGCCATGCCTTGCTCATTGCGGCCCTGATGCACCACCAGGTCGCCGCTGTCCTGCTCCAGAGCCTGACCGAGGCCCAACACATTGCCATGCCCGAAAATAGTGAAGACCCCGGCGACAAACTTGCTCTGTACGCCGTCGACTTCGATGTATTGGTTGTCCAGGAACTTCACCAGGGCCTGGGCCATGGTCAATCTTGTTGTGGTCATCACTTGCACCTTGTATGAATGCAATTGGAATGTTCAACACCGATCCACTGTGGGAGCTGGCTTGCCTGCGATAGCGGTCTATCAATTGCACAGGTATNCACACCGCTATCGCAGGCAAGCCAGCTCCCACATTTTTGATCGCGTTATGGCAAGGGCTTTTGCAAATACGCCATGCTGCTGCCCAACGCCTGCCGGATATCCGCCAACCCGTGCACGCTTTCGGCAAACGGTTCGAACGACAGATAGCCGCTGTAGCCGGTGCTCAGCAAGGTGTCGATCTGCGCCGCATTCCCGAGGATATCGTCCTCGCCCACCAGCACGCGGTGGCCGTCGCGGATCGAGTCCAGCGGCGCCTCGCGGTCTTCCACCCCGGAGATGTGCACCAGCCCGGTCAGTTCCGGGAAGAACTCATGCTCGCCGGCCAGGTGATGGTGAAAGGTGTCGTGCACCACCCGGAATACATCCAGGCCGCCGATGGCCTTGATTGCATCCACTGCTACGCGCTTGCGGCGCAGGGCGGATACGGTGAAGCCCAGGGGCTCGATAAAACCCAGAATCCCGTACTCGCGCAGGATCAACGCCAGCTCGCTCAACGCCGTGCGCAAACCAGCCGCGCGCTGCGCGTCGTTGCGCGTATCGCCAGGCTGATTGAACGGGCACATCACCAAGCCTTCGGCCCCGCACCCACGGGCGTAGGTGGCCAGTTCGATTGCCTGGGCACGGCGTTCGTCATTCCACACATCAAAGGGGTACAGCGCGTTGATCGACAGCACCTTGATGCCCTGCGCTGCGCACAATTCACGCACGCGGCTGGCGGGTGTGCCGTATTCGATTTCACGGTTCTTGAGGTCGTTGCGGATCTCAATGGCCTCGCAGTTGAGAGCCGCCGCCAACTGGATGAAATCTGGCAGGGACAGGTTGGGGGCGACCATGCGGTTAAGGGCAAAACGTAGCGGCGACTTCATTGTTTTTGTTCTCCGTGCAACACCGTTTACAGGTCCAGCAGCCAGCTGTGCTGCGGGTCGTTATGGAAATGCCAGGCACGCTTGGGGCCGGCCATCACGTTCAGGTAATAAGACTCGTAGCCATACGGCACGCTGACCGGGTGATAGCCCTTGGGCACCACCACCAGGTCACTGTTTTCCACGGCCATCGCCTGGTCGATGCTGCGATCGTCGGTGTACACGCGCTGGAACACGAAGCCCTGAGGCGGGTTGACTTGGTGGTAGTAGGTCTCTTCCAGAAAGCTCTGGTGCGGCAGGTCGTCGGTGTCGTGCTTGTGCGGCGGGTAGCTGGAAGAATGCCCCGACGGCGTGCGCACTTCCACCACCAGCAGCGAATGAGCCGGCTCGCTGTCGGGCAGGATGTCGCACACGTAACGGGTATTGGCGCCTTTGCCGCGCACACTGCGCTTGCACTGCTCGGGGCGGATCAAGCGCGGGGCAAAACCCGTAGCACCCGGCGCTGCGCAGACGGCAATCTGCACGTCGCTCAGGGCCGTGACTCGGGCGTCAGTGCCCGGCGGCAAATAGGCGGCGAACGGTGACTTGTCTTCGAACACCGACTGGCGATCACCGAGGTTCTGCCAACTGAAACCCGAGCCTTCGATCGTCACCCGACCGCTGAGCAGCACCAGGCACAGTTCCTGATCGCCCGCACTGACCGGCAGGGTTTCACCCAGGCTCAGGCGGTACGCGGCAAAGCCTACGTACTCCAGGCGACCCGCCTCCAGGGCAACCATGGTTTGCCCGCGTTTGCTGCTTTTGACCAACAAGCTCATCACTCAAGTCCTCTGGTTGAGAAGCGCACGCAGGGTGTCGTAACCCTTCTTCGCGTAGATATAGCTGGGCGCCACGGCCGGGTCCTGCTCGGCTTCCACCACCAGCCAGCCCTTGTAGTTCGCCGCGAGCAACACATCCAGCAACGGTGCGAAGTCGATATCACCATCGCCGGGCACGGTAAAAGTGCCGTTGACGATGCAGTCCGGGAAGCTCCACATCTGGTTACGCGCCAGTTGCACCACGGGTTTGCGTACATCCTTGAAATGCACATGGCAGACGCGGTCGATATGCTTGCGCAGCACCTCGATGGGTTCGCCGCCGCCCATGTAGCAGTGGCCCGAATCGAACAGCAAGCCGACTTCCGGGCCCGTGCGTTTCATCAACTGGTCGATGTCCTCGGGGGATTCGACGTACGCGCCCATATGGTGGTGATAGGCCAGGCGCACGCCCTGGGACAGGGTGAAACGCGCCAGCTCGGTAAGCTTGTCGGCGTAAGCCTGCCAAGCCTGTTCACTGTGAAAACGCGGGCGCTCGATCAGGCGGATGCGCGAGCCCTGGATCGAGTCAGCCACTTCGCCGTATACCAGTACCGAGGCGCCGTTGTGTTTGAGTAGTTCGACATGGGCGGCAATCGCCTCGATTTCTTCAGCCACCGAACGGTGGGCCAGACGGCTGGAGTACCAACCGGACACCAGCGCCAGGTCATAAGGACGCAGCACGTCAGCGACGCCCTTGGCATCCTTGGGGAATTTGCCGTTGAGTTCAAAACCTTCGTAGCCGATGTCCTTGCCTTCGCTCAGGGCCGTGCTCAGCGGGGTCTCACCGCCGAGGGCCGGGAGGTCGTCGTTGCTCCAGGAGATCGGGTTGACGCCAATTCGGATTGCGGGCATGGCTGCACCTTTTGTTTTTATCTTCAGAATTCACTGGGATCTGCTTTGTGTGGGAGCTGGCTTGCCTGCGATAGCAGTGTGTCAGGNATAGATTGCTATCGCAGGCAAGCCAGCTCCCACATTTGATCGTATTTACTGTCGGGCGCTGAGCCAGGCATTGATGAGCTGTTCGAAGGTCGCCTGCACCTGCTGGATCAGCGTTTCATCATCAATCTCCCCCGCCATCCACGCCCGGCTCGGCTCGTGGAAGATCGTGCGGCCCACGGCAAACCCACGGCATGTGCTGCTCTGGCTGGCTTGCTTGAAGCCATCGGCGAGAAACTCGGGGGAAGCATTCAGGCCCAGCAACACCACGCCACGGCAGTAGGGGTCGCGCTCCTGGATCAGTTCGTCGAGCTTTTTCCAGTCTGCCGCCGATTGGGTTTCGATCTTCCACCAGGCCGGGTAAATGCCCAGGTTGTACAGGCGCTTGAGGCTGCGGTAGAGCACGTCCGGGTAGGTGGACGGGTGATCCTTGGGTGGGATGACTTCCAGCAGCAGTTCGTGGCCACTGACCAGCGACGCCTCGTACACCGCCTTGAGTTGCGCTTCCTGTTCCAGGCGCAGCATCGGCTCGTCATCGGGGTGAAATTGCACCAGGCACTTGATGATCTGTTCCTGGGGCCAGGCAATCAGGTTGCTGCCGATCGAACGCCCGTGCTCGAACGCGAGGGGCCGCGAGTTCTGCACTTCCACCGGGCGAGCGATCCACCAGCCGCGACCGCTGGCGGCGTTGAGTGCATCCTGGCCAAAGCGTTGGTCGGCGAGCAGGCCCACATCCGCCTCGACGCCCTGCTCGGTGAGTTTTCGCTCGACGCGTTCGATGGCCTGGATAAACAACTGCTTGATGTCGCTGATACGCTCAGGGGCCTGGCCGCCTTTTTGCGCCAGCTCCACCAATTGCCAGCGGTGGTCGAAGGCAAAGACGAACAGTTGCTTCCAGGCTTTGCGCGGCACCGTGACACGGTGCAGGCGTTGCAGGGTCACGTCCTGGTCCGGCCGGGTGATGGGCACGGGGCTGTTGAACAGGTAATCGAGTTCGGCGGGGGTCGGCATCGCTGGCGCACAGGCGTGGCGCGATACCACCAGGCCGCCACAGGCATTGGCCAACTGGCTGCAACGCTCATCGCTGGCGTCATTGATCCAGCCGCTGAGAAAGCCCGACATAAAAGCATCGCCTGCGCCCAGCACGTTGAGCACTTCAACCCGCACGCCAGGATAGATGGCCCCGTCTTCCAGGCGCGCCGGGATTGCGCCGTGGATCACCGTGCAGCCCTGGGGGCCGAGCTTGACCACCAGGGTGGCCGGGGTCAGTTCACGCACGGTGCGCAGGGCGGTGAGCAGGTCTTCACCGCCGCCGGCAATCAGGAATTCCTCTTCGGTGCCGACGATCAGGTCGAAACGCGGCAGGATCTTCTGCACATGCTGGCTGACATTCTGGTCGGCGACGAAACGGGTTTCGCCATCGGCCTTGCCGGCCAGGCCCCACAACACGGGGCGGTAGTCGATGTCCAGCACGCGCTTGACGTTGTGCCTGGCCGCGTAATCCAGGGCCTGGAGGCTGGCCTTGTACACGCCGTCGGTGGAGAAATGCGTACCGGTGATCAACAACGCTTTGCTGGAGGCGATAAAGGCTTCGCTGATGTCTTCGGCGCGCAAGGCCATGTCGGCGCAGTTTTCGCGGTAGAACACCAGGGGGAAGGTTTCGCGGTCCTTGAGGCCCAGCAGGACCAGGGCGGTGAGGCGCTCAGGGTCGACCTTGATGCCACTGACATCACAGCCTTCGCGGGCCAGGGATTCCACCAGGAAACGGCCCATGTGGTCATCGCCGACCCGGCTCAGCATCGCCGACTTCAGCCCCAGCCTGGCGGTGCCGAAAGCGATGTTGGCGGAAGATCCGCCCAGATACTTGGCGAAGCTGGACACATCCTCAAGCCGCGCACCGACTTGCTGCGCATAGAGATCGACGCCCAGGCGCCCGAGGCAAATCAGATCCAATTGACGCCCACTGGCAAAACGAGTCTGGCCCATGCTGGCTCCTGTTATTTTTATCAGCCTGCGTTGTGCCGCCGTGGCGACGGCAAACGCTCTTGGTGGGAGCAGACTAGAACGTCCGCTGGCAGCAATCAATATTTATTCCATAATTATTTTTAGTGGAATATTTTTTCCAATACCTCAGGATAGCGGCACTCCAGCGCCCATGCATCGTTTCAGCAGGCCACGCGGGCCGTGATGCCGGGGTATTTTTTTGCGCCTACCCTGTAGACTTGCGCCACCTATCAGCGCATCAGACGAACACGCCAGAAGGATTGCCCATGTCCCGCACCGATCCCGAGACCACCCTGGAAGAAACTGTCGCCAGCCCTCCGATCAATGCCGAACGCCTGTTGCAGCTGATCACCGACGAATACGAGAGCCTGCCGCGCCAGCTCAAGCGTATCGCCAGCTACATGAGTCAGCAGAGTGACCGGATCATGGTCGACCGGATCAGCGACATCGCCCGGGAATGCGAAGTGCACCCTTCGGCCATCGTGCGGTTTTCCCAGCGCTTCGGTTTCAGCGGGTTCAGTGAGATGCAGGCGCTGTTTCGCGAGGCGTATACGCACAAGACCACGCCGGTGCAAAACTACCAGCAGCGCATTCGCAGCATGATCGCCAACAAGTCCCAGAAGGCCAGCGGCGGCGACCTGGCGCGCGAGTGCGTCAACGCCACCCTGTCGGGCATCGAACGCTTGGGGCTGGAGTTGGACGACGCTGCCTTCGAGAAAGCCGTGGACCTGGTAGTCAATGCCGACAACATCTACGTGGTCGGCGTGCGCCGCTCCTTTGCGGTGGCCGACTACCTGGTCTACAACCTGCAGCACACCAACAAGCGCATCCACCTGATCTCGGGGCTAGGCGGCAGTTATCGCGAGCAGATGCGCAGCGTGCGCGCCAATGACCTGGTGATAGCCATCAGCTTCACGCCCTACGGCAAAGAGACCCAGCACTGCCTGCGCATCGCGCAGCATCACCAGGCCAAGACCCTGATCATCACCGACAGCAACCTGTCGCCCCTGGCCAAGCGGGCGAATGCGGTGTTGTTGGTCAATGAAGGTTCCTCGTTTGCTTTCCGCTCGCTGAGCGCCACGCTGTGCCTGTGCCAGGCGCTGTTTATTGCGGTGGCGTATCGGTTGGAACTCAAGGTGGATGAGATTCACGAACAGGTTGGGTTCGACGACTGAACCTCCAACTGTAGGAGCGAGCTTGCTCGCGAAAAACGCAAGAACGCCGCGGCCATNAACGCGGCGCCCAGCAGTTCTTCGCGAGCAAGCTCGCTCCTACAATTAGTGCATGAAAATCGCGATCAGGATGATCACCGGAATCGGCACGCCGAGGAACCACAGCAGTAATGAGCGCATCATGTTCTCCTTGAATTAACGAACGTAGTTTTCGGTTTCGACATACACCACGGCATCCCGGCGGCGACCGCCGAAGGTGGCGGCGAAGCTGGCGAAGAACGCACCGATGAGCAGGGCCACGAAGGTCCACAGCGAGGTGTAGGCCGCTACTTTCGCAGCGGTGTCAGCGGCTTGTTTGGCTTTGAGCTTGGCGTCTTCAACGGCCTTGCGCGCGTCGCCATAGACCTTGTCGATACGGGCTTCGGCATCGGCCTGGCTAAGGTTGGTGCGCTGGCTGATCAGTTGGGCCAGGTAGGCGCGATCTTCCGCTGCCAGTTGGCCGTCGTTGCTCAACGTACGCGTCAGGATACGACCGACCACGGCGTGGGCTGCATCATCGCTGACCGCCGCTGGGCGATCATCGCGGAACAGGCTGTCGACGTAATAACCGAAGTCACCACTGTCGGCACCTTTTGACGCGCTGCCAGCAGCTTGGGTGAGGCCGCTGGCGGCGCCCGATGCCACGCTGGCGCCAGCTTTCACGCCGCCGCTGACCACACTGCTGACCGAGCCGACCACCAGCATCGCCGTGATCAATGTGGCCACTGCCCACGCCAGGAAGCCATGGGCGGTGTCGCGAAAGTACACCTCGTCCCCGTGCATATTGGCCCACTTCACCCGCAAACGACCGGCGATGTAACCGCCCAGGCCCGAAGCAACGATCTGGGTGAACGCTAGCCAGACAATTGTGGAAATGCCAAGGCCCTTGGCGCTGATACCGCTGTCAGCCCAAGGCGACACCGCCGAAAAGCCCAGGCCGAAGCCCAGCAATACCAAGATCAATGACAGTGCAGCCGCCGCAGCGGCACCGGCGAAAATCGCCCCCCAGGAAACCCCGGAGAGCGTGCTTGACTCTTGCAGCGTGGTTGAGGATGTGATCATTGTTGTTTTGCTCCAGGCACGAAAAATGATGTTACAAGTCTCAAAACGGACAGTGCAGGCAGCGTGCCAGCGGCGATTAAAATTAAATTCCTTTAATTTCAATGATTTATTTAAATTGAACTTAGCCAGATCATGCAGGTTGCAATAAACGGCGATATTAGGCGGGCGTAATGCACTCCCCTGTGGGAGCTGGCTTGCCTGCGATAGCGGCATGACNAGCAGGTAAGCCGCCATCGCAGGCAAGCCAGCTCCCACAGGGCGATGTCGGTTTGAAGAAGATGAAGTTTTATTTAGGAAACATTCAGCAACTTCTTGGCAAAATGTCGTCACTTCTAGTGTGAACGCTCACCAGGTAATCCTATGACCCGCATTTTGACCATCGAGGATGACGCCGTAACGGCCCGCGAGATTGTCGCCGAGCTGAGTAGCCATGGACTGGACGTAGATTGGGTGGACAACGGCCGCGAGGGCCTGGTCCGTGCCGTGAGTGGGGATTACGACCTGATCACCCTCGACCGCATGCTGCCCGAGCTGGATGGCCTGGCCATCGTCACCACGTTGCGCACCATTGGGGTGTCTACGCCGATCCTGATGATCAGCGCCCTCTCCGATGTCGACGAGCGCGTGCGCGGCCTGCGTGCCGGCGGTGATGACTACCTGACCAAGCCGTTCGCCTCGGATGAAATGGCCGCCCGTGTCGAGGTGCTGCTGCGGCGTAAAAGCACCGTTCAGGAATTCGAAACCGCTCTGCGCGTGGCCGACCTGGAACTGAACCTGATCAGCCGCGAAGCCAGCCGGGCCGACCAGCCGCTGACCCTGCTGCCCACTGAATACAAACTGCTTGAATTCCTGATGCGCAACACCGGGCAGATCCTGTCGCGGATGATGATTTTCGAGGAAGTCTGGGGTTATCACTTCGACCCCGGCACCAACCTGATCGACGTGCACATCGGCCGTCTGCGCAAGAAAATCGACCCACCGGGCCTCACGCCGCTGATCCGCACGGTACGAGGCTCGGGCTATGTCATTGCTGAACCCCTCTAAAGGCTGGCGCTCTTCCAGCAGCCGCTTGCTGGCGCTGTACAGTTCGTTGTTCGTGGCGTGGAGTTGCATCCTCATGGGGGTGCTGTACTACGAGGTCTCAGGCTACCTCAGCGACTTGTCGCGCCATTCCCTGTTGCAGCGCCAGCATCTTTTCCAGCGTTTCGACGGCGAAGAACTGGTGGAAGCGCTGACCACCAGCATGACCTTCGACATGAAGGGCGTGGACGCCTATGGCCTGTTCGATGAGCAATTTCGCCCCTTGAGCGGGCCGATCCGTGCCGTACCACCCGACTTGCCGCTGGATGGCAAGATCTACGCTCTGACCAATTGCGTGCAATCCGATGACCCCAAACTGCCCAAGGACAGCTGCGACGCCGTGGCCACCCACACCGAAGACGGCCGCTGGCTGGTGTTGGTACGCGCCAACGGCTCGTTGTTCGGGGTAACGCGGATTATCTGGCACGCCCTGCTGTGGGCGCTGTCCTTGACCATCATTCCTGGCGCTGCCGGCTGGCACCTGCTGCGCCGCCGCCCGTTGCGGCGCATTCGCGGGATCCAGGCCAGCGCCGAGGCCATCGTCGCCGGCGACCTGACGCACCGGTTGCCGCTGTCCAACCGGCGCGACGAGCTGGACATGCTCGCCGCCATCGTCAATGCCATGCTCGACCGCATCGAAAAACTGATGAACGAGGTCAAGGGCGTGTGCGACAACATCGCCCACGACCTGCGCACCCCGCTCACCCGCTTGCGCGCCCAGCTTTACCGCATCAAGCAACAAGCCGAGGAAGACTCGGCCCACGCGGTAAAGCTCGATGACGCCATCGCCGAAACCGACACGCTGATGGCGCGTTTTCGCGGGCTGCTGCGCATCTCGGAACTGGAAGACCACCAGCGTCGCTCAGGCTTCCTGGTGCTGGACCCGCTGCCGCTGCTACGCGAACTGCATGATTTCTACCTGCCCCTGGCCGAAGAAGGCGAACTGGAGTTGGTGTTGCAGGCGCCTGACTCACTGCCGTGGATTACTGGTGACCGTGCGCTGTTGTTTGAAGCCCTGGCCAACCTGCTGAGTAACTCGATCAAGTTCACCCCGCCCAATGGCAAGGTGATCCTACGAGCAGTCAACGACCTTGGGAGTACGCGCATCGAAGTGCTCGACTCCGGGCCAGGCATTCCGGCTGCCGAGCGCGCGTCGGTGTTCCAGCGTTTCTATCGGGTCGATGAGAGTGATCAGCAAGGCGGCTTTGGGCTGGGCCTGTCGATTGTGGCGGCGATCATCAACTTGCATGGCTTCAAGCTGGAGGTCGGCACCAGTGAGTTGGGCGGCGCCCGCCTGGTGCTGGAATGCCGCCAGCAACTGATGCCGGAATAGAACGTAGGAGCGAGCTTGCTCGCGAAAAACTCACAGACGCCGCGTTCATTCAGGAAGCACGCGTTATCGTTGGCGTTTTTCGCGAGCAAGCTCGCTCCTACATTCATATCAAGCCATCTGACGCTATAACACGCTGCCCATGGCCTTGATCAACACCGGGTCACGCGCATAAATATCCGGCGCGTACACCAACTCGCCCTGGCGATCCACTTCTACCGTCCAATACCCCAACAGCACCGGTACCGGCGTGGCGAGCCTGAATTCATGGGTTTCGCCGGTCGCCAGCAGCTCATCGGTGCGGGTGCGTTCGGCGGGCGTTACGAGCAGATCGCGCAATAACAACGGTTGCTCGACCCGCACGCATCCCGAACTGAACGCCCGTGGGCCCTTGGTGAACAAGGGCTGGCTGGGGGTGTCATGCAGGTACACCGAATACGGATTGGGAAAGCGCATCACAATCTTGCCCAGCGGATTACGCGGGCCGGCCTGCTGGCGCAGCAGGATATTGCCGGGGCGTGCCCAGTCGACTTGGTCGGGGGTCAATGGGTGACCTTCGGCGTCGAGCACTTGCAGGTTTTGCTGGCGCAGGTATTCAGGGTTGAGGCGGATGGCGGGCAGTTTGTCCTCGCGCATGATGGTCGGCGGGATGGTCCAGGTGGGGTTGAGGGTCAGCCGGGTGATGCGCGACTTGAGCAATGGCGTCTGGCGTTCGGCCCGGCCCACTTGCAGGCGGGTTTGCCACACCGGGATGCCGCTCTGATACACGCTCAGCTGCGCGGCGGCCACATTGACCACGACGCCTTCAGGCTCCAGGTCCTGGGCCAGCCAGCGGAAGCGCTCCAGGTTGATGCGCAGCTGTTCACGACGCACCGCCGGGCTGATATTGAGTTCGGCCACGGTGCCGGCGCCGACCACGCCGTCGGCCTGCAACGAGTGGCTGAGCTGAAACGCTTTCACCGCTTTGACCAGTTCGCCCTGGTATTGCTTGCCGTTGCCACTGGGCAACTGGGCCAGGTAGCCACCGCTGTGCAGGCGCCGCGCCAGTTCCGGCACGCGGGGGTCGTTCATCCCCGGGCGCAACAACGCGCCCTCGGCGACCGGGTCCCAATGGGGCAGCGGTTGCTGGCGCACGCCGGCGTAGGCATTGCGCAGGCTGCGATACAAATCAGCGCTGGGCCGCGCCTGATCGAAGGCTTGGGCCATGTCTTGCAGGCCGGTGGCGGCGAACGCCAGTAGCTCGGCATTAGGATCGCCACTGGGCGGCTGTGAATGCCATAGAGGCTCAAAGCGCGATTGCTGCAGGCGCCCGTAATGCAAATCCTGCAGGGCTTGCAGGTACTGCTGGCTGTTGGCGATATCGCTGCACAGCACGTTGGCCGTGGCATCCGCCGCAGGCAAGCTATAGTGGGTGGGGTCCAGGCCATCGTCGGCAAGCATCAGCAACTGGCTGTGCAAGGCTTGCCGGCGTTCGTCAGCCGACCATAGCGGGGCATCGCCCTGCTGCAGGTAAAAGGCTTGCAGGCGCACCAACGCGGCGGCATCGATACGCGGCGCAAGATGCGGGCAGACACTGGTCAACTGCGCCAACGCCTGTTGCAGTGGCGCCAGCGCGACCGGTGCAGGGGTGGTGACGGGCAATGGCTCCACCGGCAGCGTTTCGGCTGTAGCGACCAATGGTGCAACGAGCAGGCAAATGCTCAAGTAACATGCGTGTTTTTTGAACAATTGACTTAGCTCCACTCCACAGCGGGGACTCGACTGTAGATGCTGACTTTTATACGCCTGCTCAGGCTAACCAGCCTGGGCTTGATCACTGGGTGCCTGGCTTTATTGAGCAATGTTGCGCTCGCCGCCAATGGCACCTCTCCTTCCCTGTATAGCAGCCTGGCGCGCTCGGCTCCAGAACTCAATCCCACCGTGCTGAAAAGCGCCCTGAGCGCCGTACAGTGCGCGGTCAATAACGGCGAGGAACGTTCCGATCGCCTAGCGGTTATTGACTACTCCCAGCCCTCGACCGCCCGTCGCCTGTGGATCTTCGACCTGCGCAAAAAGACCCTGGTATTGCGCGACCTGGTGGCCCACGGCGCCAAGTCCGGGGAAAACTTCGCTACCCAGTTCTCCAACCTCGAGGGCAGCCACCAGTCGAGCCTGGGGTTGTTCCGCACCCAGGAAAGCTACCTGGGCGCCCATGGCTACTCGCTGCGCATGGACGGTCTGGAACCCGGCTTCAATGACCAGGCCCGCGACCGCGCCATCGTGATTCATGCCGCCGACTACGTCAGCCCCTTATGGAGCAAGCGCGAAGGCCGCATCGGCCGCAGCCAGGGTTGCCCGGCCGTGCGCCCGCAAGTTGCCCGTCAAGTGGTGGACAAGCTCAAGGACGGGCAGTTCATGTTTTCGTGGTACCCCGACCAGCGCTGGCTGAAGTCGTCGACCTACCTCAATTGCAAACCCCAACAGGTGGCGAGTAGTCGTACAATCCGTGGCGGATAGCCTGTCCCCATAGATAAAAGAGAGCGTCGCATGCTTCTACACACCTCCACCTGGATCGAAATCGGGCAGTTCCTGGAACGCAGCCGCACGGTGGTGATTCCCATCGGTTCCAACGAGCAACATGGCCCCACCGGCCTGTTGGGCACTGACTGGATGTGCCCGGAAATCATCGCCCACCACGCCCAGAAGCACGCCGATATCCTGGTCGGCCCGACCTTCAATATCGGTATGGCCCAACACCACCTGGGCTTTCCCGGCACCATCTCCCTGCGCCCTTCCACCTTTATCGCCGCAATTGGCGACTGGGTGCGCTCGTTGGCCGGGCATGGTTTCGAAAAGATCCTGTTCCTGAACGGCCACGGCGGCAACATCGCCACGATTGAAGCGGCGTTCTCCGAGCTGTACGCCGAAGCTAGCTTCGCCCGCCGCCCGGCCGGGTTCGCGCTGAAGCTGGTGAACTGGTGGGACCTGGAAGGCGTCACTGACCTGGCCCAGCGTCAATTCCCGGTCGGGCATGGCAGCCACGCCACGCCGTCGGAAATTGCCGTGACGCAGTGGGCGTATCCGGACGCGATCAAGTCTGCCGACTACTCACCACGAATTGCCAACACCGGCCCGATCCGCGAGGCCCTGGACTTCCGGGCGCGCTTCCCTGACGGCCGCATGGGCTCGGACCCGGCGTTGGCTACTGTGGAGAAAGGCGGTGAGTTGGTGGCATTGGCGGCGCAGGGATTGGTCAAGACTGTCGACAGCTTCAGCAACGAAGCCAAACCCTGATCCAAATGGGGCCAATACCCTGTAGGAGCGAGCTTGCTCGCGAAAAAATCATAGGCGCCGCGTTTATTCAGGGGGCGCGCGTTACCGTTGACGTCTTTCGCGAGCAAGCTCGCTCCTACAGGGTGTCAGAAGTTGCCCCCGCCCACCTTTGGATTTGCGTTGTGCCTGGGTTTATCTGCAATCCTGTGCGGCCTGCTCCAGCCGCGATGGCTTGATCGCCGAAGCCAGCGGCTTGCGCTCGTACAGGAAGACCTTGGTGCCGTCCTGGGACTTGTAGGCCTCCAGCACATCATCGGCGGCAATCTTGCTGGTCAGCAGCACCTTGGCGTGGCGCGAGTTCTGGGTGACGGTCGAGGTGATGCCGTGCTTTTCCAGCTTGGGCAACACGCATTGCACATAGCCGTCGGGGGTCTTGTTGGTTTGCAGGGTCAGTGATGGGGCATTTGGCGCCGTGATACAGCCGGTCAACAATAACGAAGCACAAGCCAGGGCCGGGGCGAAGAAAGAGCGCATAAACATTCCTGAAAATAACCAAATAGGGTTCACAACCATTCGCGGGTCAACCTGCGCGAACCAGGGCCTTGAGCGACGCATCGAACTGCTTCAGGGCATCTTGCTGTACATCGCGTTGTTGCTCGATCAGTGCAGCAATCTCCGGCGCCGCCTTGTCGTGCACCCACACTGACGGCACGTGCTTGTCCACCGAGCCTTCGGCCTTGGCGATAAACTGCAGGTTCGCGTCGTAGAAGCGTGCGACAAAGCGTGCTTCGACCCGGTCATTACGCTGGGTCAGCAATTGGTTATGGGTATCGAGCACCACCACCACATCCGGGTGCGCCTGCACCAGGGCATCCAGGCTGCTATAAACCGTCACCGAGAAAAAAGTGCCCTGCAACGAGTGCATCAACCAGTCGATCGCCAGTTCCGGGTCGGAGCTGTTGACGAACGCCTCGCGAATCCGCCCATCCAAGGCATCCTTGGCGCCGTTCAGCGCCATGGCGTGGTAGCGTTCAAGGTAGCTGAGGTTGTCGCGGGTGTTTTCGCTGAACAACACCCCCACCGACTGGGCACGCTGCAGAGAGTCTACGCTACCCACCAGTGGCAGCAAATGGCCTGTACGCACGTCATCGGCCATCGCCGGGGTGGTCATGACCGCGGTGCCCAGCATCAGGGCCATCAAAGCCAACTGGATAATCGTCCTCATCGCGCATTTTCCTTGGGCTGCGTCTCGATGTACAGATTCTGCGCGTTTGGCGAAAAAACAGAACTTGTGATCCTTGATGGTGACTATCATTTGAACCGATAGTGTCAGGCCGCCCATAAAATCTATAAGGACCCCGCCATGAAGCCCTACCAGAAAATCTTCGATCGTATCCGCGAGGCAGTCCTGCCAGAGTTTCGCGAGCGAGTCGCCGACTACCTGGTCGAGTACGAAACCGTGCTGCTGGACTCACACGCCGACGCCGCAAAAGGGAGCGCCAGCGCCGAGCAACTGCGCGGCTACTTGCGTGGTTTGAACACCATGCGCGTGTTGGGCATGGCCGATTGGGAAGACCTCGACCGGCGCGTTGCCCAGCAGGCAGAGCTAGAGCGCGGGCCGTCGCAGCTCGACCCACTCGCGCACTGACGGCCGCTGCCACTGGCGTTGCGCGTAGGCCACCAGTTGCGCTGGCACCGGGTCGCCATTGAGGATCAGGCGATTGAGCATCACCGCCAGGTCCACATCGGCAATCGACCACTGCCCGCACAGGTACTCACGGTTATCCGCCAGCAAGGCTTGCGCCGCGCTGATCAACTTGGTCGCGGCGGCTTGAGCCTCTGCTGACAACGGCGGCCTCTTCTGCCCGCAGAACACCACCAGCGTCGAGCGCTCCTGGCGAATCGGCAGCAGGTCGCTGCGCAACCACGCTTGAACCTGTCGCGCCCTCGCCCGCGGCTGCACATCCGCCGGGTACACGCGGGTCTCGGGGTAGGCCTGGTCCAGGTACTCGGTGATGGCCGAAGACTCCGACAGCGCAAAATCACCGTCTACCAGGGTCGGCACTCGCTGGGTCAGGGAGCGTTGGACGTAATCTGCCGCCTGGTTCTGCCCGGCATCGAGGTCCAGGGTGAGGGTCTCGAACGCCAGGCCTTTTTCGCGCAAGGCGACAAACACCGACATGGCATAGGGGCTGGTGAACAGCGAATCAACGTAGAGGTGCAGCGGGCCTTGGCTCATGGGCAATCTCCTGGTGTGAGCCATCACGCTACGAGATCCGGGCCGATAAAGACAATGCAGGGTTTTTATGGGGGCATTCCTGGCAGGAATAGCGCGGCTAGTGGCAATATTATGGCTCCCGCTGATTTTCAAGGAAGGAACAGCACATGAAACAAGCAGTTGTGGTTATCCACGGCATCGGCGAACAGCGCCCAATGGACACCTTGCGCGGCTTTGTCGAAGCGATGATCCCTACGGACACCCCCGATGGCACACCTCTGTACTGGAGCAAGCCGGATCGGCTGTCGCGCAACTTCGACCTGCGCGTACTGAAGGCCTCGGGCCGTACCTCGACGGATTTCTATGAGTACTACTGGGCCCACAAGATGCAGGGCACCAAGTTCGGCCATCTGCTGGGCTGGCTGTGGGACATCTTCAAGCGCCCGCGTCGCGACATTCCCGAGGCCATCGTGCCGATCTGGCGCAGCACGCGCTGGACGGTGCTGGTGTTATTGCTGCTGGTTGCCAGCGGTACATTGGCCACGGCCTGGGGCCAATTGCCCCTTAGCGACAACCCCTTCGCGCTGATTCCCCTGCTGCTCGCGGCAATGGGACTGGCGCTGCGCTATTCGGCGCTGGCCTACCTGGGAGACGCCGCACGCTACCTCAGCCCCAACCCGCAAAACGTGATGGTGCGCGAGCAGATCCGTGCTGATGGTGTCGACCTGCTGCGCGCTCTGCACAATCAGGGTGACTACGAGCGCATCATCGTCGTCGGCCACAGTTTGGGCAGCGTGATTGCCTACGACATCGTCGGCTACCTCTGGCATGAGTACCACGACAAACTGACCCAACTGACCCCCAGCAACCGTGAGCTGGCAGCCCGTTATGCCAACCGCGAACCGCTGCAACCGGTGGTCAAGGATGCCCTGCCGGCCGCCGGCGCCTTGCTGGACGGCAGCCTAAGCAACCTGTTGAATTTTCGTCAGCAACAGACCGAAGCTTTTGCCGAACAGCGCGGCCTGGGCAACCCCTGGCGCATCACCGACCTAGTCACGGTCGGCAGCCCGATGGCCCACGCCAGCCTGTTGCTGGGCCGCAGCGTCAGTGATTTCAAACAGCGCATGGAACGCCGCGAAGCCCCGGCCTGCCCGCCGACCGAAGACACCCAAGGCTACGGCTACAACGCCCGCCAACCGCTGATGCTCGGCCAAAAGCCCTTCACCCCGCACTACCTGCACCACGCCGCAGCCTTTGCCGTCACGCGCTGGACCAACCTGTACTTCCCTGCCCCCTTCGGCCTGTTCGGCGACATCGTCAGCGGCCCGGTCAAGCCCGTGATGGGCGGCGGCGTGCTGGACTTGCCGGTGACCGTGGGCAACGGCAAAGGCTGGCTGGCCAAGTCCTGGCTCAGCCATACTCACTATTGGAGCGAACGCGGCGGTGCCCAGGGTTACCTCGACGCACTGGGCCAGGATGAACAGGCGATCACCCAAGGCCCGCGTCCTTCAGCCACTGAAGCGTTGCGGTGGGCGATAGACCTCAAGGGCGTGCGGCGGTTTCGCCGTGTCGCCACCCAGCAGAGCCTGGCGCCAGAACACGCCTAACCGGCGAAGCCACCGGCCTTGAGGAAGGCGAGTTCTTCATCGGTGCTCGCCCTGCCCAACACCCCATTACGATGGGGAAACCGCCCGAACCGCTCGATGATGTCGGCATGCTCCTTGGCCCAGTGGTAGGTGCTGGCATCCAACTGCTGGTTCAGGGCCAGGGAGCGTTGCTGGTCCTGCGGGTCTTCCGAATGTTCAAAAGGCAAATAGCAGAACGCGCGCAACTGAGGTTCAACCTGTTGATCCAATCCCGCGTCCACCATCTTTCGCGCATAAAACCGCGCCAGCGGGTCGGTGGCGAACATATGCGCCGTGCCGCGAAAGGCGTTGCGCGGGTACTGATCCAGCAGGATCAATAACGCCAGCGCGCCATCCGCCGTGGTCAACCAACCTTCGAGTTCACGCCGTGCAGCCTGCATATGAGCCGCGTTGAATCTATCGCGAAAGTCCCTATCGAACCCCTCGTCCTTGGCGAACCAACGCTTGGGCCCCGCCTGTTTCCAGAACGCGATTACAGCTTCGGCCGAGTGTGGGGTCATGCTTGTCATCAGCGCCTCGCTTAATGTTATAGAATAACGTCAATATTTTGCCTGCGTGTGATCCTTAACTTATGACTGACGCTATGACTTTACGCAAACGCCTGCTGTCCATCGACGCCCTGCGCGGCCTGGTGATCCTGTTCATGTTGCTGGACCACGTGCGTGAAACCTTCCTGCTGCACCGCCAGGTCAGCGACCCCATGAGCATAGACAGCACCGAGCCTGCGTTGTTTTTCAGCCGCACCCTGGCTCACTTGTGTGCGCCGGTGTTTGTGCTGCTCACCGGTTTGTCGGCTTGGCTGTACGGTCAGAAATATCAAGGTCGTCGCGACGTGTCGGCATTCTTGTTCAAGCGCGGGCTGTTCCTGGTGGTGCTGGAATTCACCCTGGTCAACTTCGCGTGGACCTTCCAACTGCCGCCCAGCGTGATCTACATGCAAGTGATCTGGGCCATCGGCATCAGCATGATCGCCCTCGCCGCGTTGGTCTGGCTACCGCGTGCCTGGCTGATCGGCTTGGCGCTGGTGATTATCGCCGGGCACAACCTGCTCGATGGGCTGCACTTCGCAGCGGGTTCGATGTTGCATGTGCCGTGGGCCATCCTGCATGAACGCACCTGGATTGAAGTCTCTGAAAACCTGCGCCTGCGCACCACCTACCCGGTGCTGCCATGGATCGGTGTGATTGCCCTGGGTTACGGCCTCGGGCCATGGTTTGCCAATGCCACGCTGCCGGCTGTGCGTCAGCGTTATTTACTGGTCGCAGGGGTGGGCGCGTTGGTGGGCTTTGGGTTGTTGCGAGCGCTCAACGGCTATGGCGAGCAGCCTTGGCAGGCGTATGACAGCAGCGTGCTGACGCTGATGAGCTTTTTCAATATCACCAAGTACCCGCCTTCGCTGTTGTTCCTGGCGTTGACCCTGGGGATTGGCTTGCTGTTGCTGCTGGCGTTTGAACGCGCCGGGCATAAGCGCTGGATCGGCGTGCTGGCGGTGTTCGGCGCGGCGCCGATGTTCTTTTATCTGTTGCACCTCTATGTATTGAAAATCCTCTATGTAGCCTGCGTTGCGCTGTTTGGCCTCAACCATGGCACTTACTTTGGCTTCGACGATATCGGTGCGGTGTGGTTGGCAGCGCTGCTGTTGCCGATTGCCCTGTACTTGCCCGTGCGTTGGTTCGCCGGCCTGAAAGCACGGCGGCGGGACCTGGCGTGGCTCAAATACCTCTGACCTGATGCAGGGGGCGAATATTGCCCCCTCCCCTTGTAGGAGCGAGCTTGCTCGCGAAAAACTCACAGGCGCCACGTTCATTCAGAAGCTACGCGTAATCGTTGGCGTTTTTCGCGAGCAAGCTCGCTCCTACAGTTTGACTCAGCACGCAGTTGCCGAGCGGCGGTGACCATATGAATGAGCGCCGCCTCGGTCTCCGGCCAGCCCCGCGTCTTCAAGCCGCAATCGGGGTTCACCCATAAGCGCTCTGCCGGAATCCGCTTGGCGGCCTTGCGCAGTAAGTTGGCCATTTCCGAGGCATCCGGCACCCGTGGCGAGTGGATGTCGTAGACCCCCGGGCCGATCTCATTCGGGTAGGCGAAGGCTTCGAACGCGTCGAGCAGCTCCATGTCCGAGCGTGAGGTTTCGATGGTGATCACGTCGGCATCCATGGCGGCGATAGACTCGATCACATCGTTGAACTCGCTGTAGCACATGTGGGTATGGATCTGGGTTTCATCGCCCACGCCGCTCGCGCACAAACGAAACACTTCAGTCGCCCAGTCCAGGTAGTGCTGCCACTGCGCCTGGCGCAACGGCAAGCCCTCACGAAAAGCCGCTTCGTCGATCTGCACGATCTTGATGCCGGCCGCTTCCAGGTCCACCACTTCGTCACGAATCGCCAGGGCCAGTTGCCGGGCCTGCACTTCGCGGCTCAGGTCTTCCCGTGGGAACGACCACATCAACATGGTCACCGGGCCTGTGAGCATGCCCTTCATCACCTTGTCGGTGAGGCCTTGGGCATAGCGAATCCACTCCACGGTCATGGCGTTCGGGCGGCTCAGGTCACCGACAATCACTGCGGGTTTCACACAGCGCGAACCATAGCTCTGCACCCAGCCGAACCGGGTGAACGCGTAGCCATCCAGTTGTTCGGCGAAGTACTCGACCATGTCGTTACGCTCGGCTTCACCGTGCACCAACACATCCAGGCCGAGATTTTCCTGCACCTCGACAGCGTGCTTGATCTCACTGTGCATGGCTTCGACGTATTCGGCGTGGCTCAACTTGCCCGCCCTGTACGACTGACGCGCCAGGCGGATCGACGCGGTCTGTGGGAACGAGCCGATGGTGGTGGTCGGGAACAGCGGCAAGTTAAGGCCGGCCCGTTGCTTTTCGATGCGCTGGGCAAACGGCGACTGGCGCTGGCTGTCCCGTGCAGTGATGGCCGCTACACGAGCTTGAACGGCAGGCTTGTGAATGCGTGGCGATGCAGCACGAGCTGCCTGCACCGCGCGGCTCGCAGCCAGGGCGGTGAGTACGCCAGGGGCTTGGGGCTGATCGACGGCCTTGGCCAGTAGCGCCACTTCCGCGCACTTCTGCACGGCGAAGGCCAGCCAGCTTTTCAGTTCGGCACCCAACTGATCTTCCCGCTCCAGGTCCACCGGGCTGTGCAGCAGCGAGCAGGACGGCGCGACCCACAGGCGATCGCCCAACTTCTCATGGGCATGCTGCAAGGTGGCCAGGGCTTTTTCCAGGTCGCAACGCCACACGTTTCGGCCGTTGACCACGCCCAGGGACAGCACCTTGTACGCTGGCAGGCGGTCGAGAATGGTCGGGTACTGGTCCGGCGCACGCACCAGGTCGATATGCAGGCCATCCACCGGAAGGTTGGCAGCCAGGCCAAGGTTTTCTTCCAGGCCGCCGAAGTAAGTGGCCACCAATTTTTTCAGCGGGTCGCGCTGGATCAGGTTATAGGCGCGCTCGAAAGCGTTCTTCCAATCCTGAGGCAGATCGAGCGCCAGGATTGGCTCGTCGATCTGCACCCACTCAACGCCCAATTCGGCCAGGCGCTGGAATATCTGGCCATACAGCGGCAGCAGTCGCTCGAGCAGGTCGAGCTTGTCGAAGTCAGCGCCCTTGGCCTTGCCCAGCCACAAATAGGTCAGCGGGCCGATCACCACGGGCTTGACGCTGTGCCCCAGGTCGAGGGCTTCCTGGACCTCTTCGAAGAGTTGGTCCCACGCCAGGTGGAATTGCTGATCGACGCTGAACTCCGGCACCAGGTAGTGATAGTTGGTGTCGAACCACTTGGTCATCTCCTGGGCATGGGCACCGCCGCAGCAGCTGTCACTGACGCCACGGGCCATGGCGAACAAGGTATGCAACGTGGCCTGGCCATCCGCCGGGCGGAACCGCTCAGGGACCACACCGAACATCAACGAATGGGTCAGCACCTGGTCGTACCAGGCGAAATCACCGACCGGCAACAGGTCGATACCGGCTTGCTGTTGCAGCGCCCAGTGGGTGCTGCGCAAATCACGGCCAACGGCGCGCAGGCCGGCTTCGTCGAGCTCACCCTTCCAGAACGCTTCCTGCGCTTTTTTCAGTTCACGATCGCGTCCAATGCGTGGAAACCCGAGGGAATGAGCGACTGCCATGACTTACAACTCCGATGGTGTGATTGATGGCGGTCATTGTCGACAGAGGGGTGTCTTGAGACAAACTCATTCTGTTCTAGATCATCACAAGATTTACTCATGTTCAGGTAAGCAGGATATTCGCGGCGCTATTGTTGATGTGTGGGGTGCCAGGACGGCCGTCATCGCGGCCTCGCTTAGGCTCGAGCGCTCCCACAGGAGGCGGCATGATTCTTATGAACGGTCATACTTACGCCCTATGCTTAACGTGGCGCGCAAAATCCGCCGGCTAACCTTTCGATCTGTTCCAAGTGCGGGCACAATGCGTGTCCTTTTTTGGCAGGCACCGCCGCAGGCTCTCAAAAATGATCAAAACGCCGTACTACCTCATCGATAAACAGAAGCTTCTGGTCAACATGCAGAAGATTGCCTACGTGCGCGAACAGTCCGGCGCCAAGGCTCTGCTGGCGCTCAAGTGCTTTGCCACCTGGTCGGTATTCGACTTGATGCAGCAATACATGGACGGCACCACCTCGTCGTCGCTGTATGAGCTCAAGCTCGGTCGCCAGAAGTTCGAAGGCGAAGCGCACGCCTACAGCGTGGCCTGGGCCGACGATGAAATCGAAGAGATGCTGGAGAACTGCGACAAGATCATCTTCAACTCCATCAGCCAGCTGCAGCGTTTTGCCGAACGCAGCGAAGGCAAGACCCGCGGCCTGCGTGTGAACCCGCAGGTGAGCAGCTCTGACTACCTGCTGGCCGACCCGGCGCGCCCGTTCAGCCGCCTGGGCGAGTGGGACCCGGTGAAGATCGATGGCGTGATCGATCAGATCTCCGGTTTCATGTTCCACAACAACTGCGAGAACGGTGACTTCAGCCTGTTCGACAAGATGCTCGGCACCATCGAGGAACGCTTCGGTGAACTGCTGCACAAGGTCAAGTGGGTCAGCCTCGGCGGCGGCATCCATTTCACCGGTGAAGGCTATGCACTGGATGCATTCTGCGCACGGCTCAAAGCGTTCTCCGAGAAGTACGGCGTGCAGGTCTACCTGGAACCCGGCGAAGCGGCGATCACCAACAGCGCCTCCCTGGAAGTCACCGTGCTCGACACTCTCTACAACGGCAAGAACCTCGCCGTGGTCGACAGCTCCATCGAAGCCCACCTGCTGGACCTGCTGATCTACCGCCTCAACGCCAAACTGGCGCCGAGCGAGGGTGAACACACCTACATGGTGTGCGGCAAATCCTGCCTGGCCGGGGACATCTTCGGCGAGTATCAATTTGATCGTCCGCTGGCCATCGGCGATCGGCTGTCGTTCATCGACACCGCAGGCTACACCATGGTCAAGAAAAACTGGTTCAACGGCCTGAAAATGCCGTCCATCGTAGTGAAACAACTCGACGGTACAGTCGAGGTGGTTCGTGAATTTGGTTACGACGACTACCTGTCCAGCCTGTCCTGAGCTGGCGGATAAAGGAGAGATAAAGCAATTGAAAAAGAACGTTCTTATCATTGGTGCAGGAGGTGTCGCCAAGGTGGTGGCCCACAAGTGCGCGCAGCACAACGACGAACTCGGTCGTATTGCTATCGCGTCGCGCAACATCTCCAAATGCCAGGCCATCATCGACAGCGTCAAGGCCAAGGGTAGCCTCAAGGTTCCCGCCGATATCCAAGCCTTCGCGCTGAACGCCCTGGACGTGGAAGCGACCAAGGCCTTGATCCGCGAGACTGATTCGCAGATCGTCATCAACGTCGGCTCCGCCTTCCTCAACATGTCGGTACTGCGTGCCTGCATCGACACGGGCGTGGCTTACCTCGACACCGCCATCCACGAAGAGCCGGGCAAGGTCTGCGAGACCCCGCCGTGGTACGGCAACTACGAGTGGAACCACCTGCAAGAGTGCAAACAGAAGAACATCACCGCCATCCTTGGCGTGGGCTTCGACCCAGGTGTCGTCAACGCGTATGCCGCGCTGGCGCAGCAACAGCATTTCGACCGCATTGATTCGATCGACATTCTCGACGTCAATGCCGGCTCCCATGGCAAATACTTCGCCACCAATTTCGATCCGGAAATCAACTTCCGCGAATTCACCGGGCAGGTGTGGAGCTGGCAGAACAGCCAGTGGACCAGCAACACCATGTTCGAAGTCAAACGCACCGACGACCTGCCGGTAGTCGGTTCGCAGAACCTCTACCTCACCGGCCACGATGAAGTGCACTCGCTGTCGAAAAACCTCGACGTGCCCAACGTGCGTTTCTGGATGAGCTTCGGCGAACACTACATCAACGTGTTCACCGTGCTGAAAAACCTCGGCCTGCTTTCCGAACAGCCGGTCAAGACCGCCGAAGGCCTGGAAGTGGTGCCGTTGAAAGTGGTCAAGGCCGTGCTGCCCGACCCGTCCTCGCTCGCCCCGGGCTACACCGGCAAGACCTGCATCGGTGACCTGGTCAAAGGCACCAAGGATGGCCAACCGCGTGAGATGTTCATCTACAACGTGGCTGATCACGAAGAGGCCTATGCCGAGACCGACAGCCAGGGCATCTCCTACACCGCAGGCGTACCACCGGTAGCCGCTGCGCTGCTGGTGGCGCGTGGCGAGTGGGATGTGAAGCACATGGCCAACGTCGAGGAACTACCGGCCGAGCCGTTCCTCAAGGCGCTGGATGTGATGGGCTTGCCGACTCGGATCAAAGACGAGAACGGTGATCGGGCCTGGGATGCGACGGCCTGATAGGCCATAGCTGACCGAGCAAAAAATGCGCCCTCAGGGGCGCATTTTTTTCATGCTGTCACGGGTCGACCGACAGACTCTCTCCACTGTCGGATTGAGTTCTCCAAATGCTCAATGGCTTGTAATGCGTATACCCTGTCATGCTCAGGGCATTCATCGCTTTGCGCATGCCCACGTGCCTGCTCGAGAACGTTGGTGAGAGAGCCCCTCATGAAAAATGCTGCTGACTTAATCCCTTTGTAGCGTTCAAGCACCTGTGCAAGCCATTGAAGCCAGCGAACAATAAGCTGCAGATGCTCTACGCCAAGCCCCCCCACAGCCAGAAGCACGGCTCCAGCAGGGTGGAAGTCTCGTGTCTCGTAGCTTAGCCCGGCAAGTGTCTGCTCAATAACTTTCGGCAACGTGTGGTGTGCATGCTGGTGCAAACATTTCAGCAAAGCTGAACGTACGTTGGTGTCATCAGAGTGACGAGTCAGCCATTCGGAATACTCACTGAAAATAAACGCCTGTTTCTCTTCGCTGAACTTGTGTACATGACTTAGAAAAGCGGCGCGCACATTCGTATCTTCAGGATGGTCGGCCAGCCATTCCCAATAAGCATCAAGCACCAATATCTGCTCCGCAACACTGAGCTTGTCGATGTGCTTGAGAAAACCATTACGTACATTTGAATCGTTAGGGTGAACGGCAAGCCAGCTCACGTAGTCGTCTAGAATGGCAGCCTGGTCGATCTCACTGAATTTGCCAAGATGGGCCAGAAAACTATTGCGTACATCCATATCCTCGGGGTGTTCGGCTAACCATCGACGCAAATCATTGAGCGTCGCAGTGCAATCAGCCGGAGTGAGTCGCTTAAGGTGCATCATAAAGGCGACACGCACGTGAGTGTCGTCAGGGTGTTGTGCGATCCAAGCACGAATGACGTCTTTGCGTGAGACAACCGACCAGGCGCCACCATGAATCATCATCCAGTTGAGAAAATTGCTGCTGATTCTCGCGCCTTTGGTGTCGTCGAAAGCACACCAGATGTGATCCAGCAACCTTGCCTGCAGCGTAGGCTGATCTACAAGTGCGCTGCACAGAGCCATTGCGCGACTCTGCTCGATAAAAAAATCGGCTGAGTCCAGCACGTCCCGATAGGGCAACGCATGGGACAAACTGCGTACCTGTGTCGTGGAGCCCAGATAAAGGACGTGGTAAGCCGCCAACCAACTCTGCTCATCATTCAACGCTATTCGGTGCAGTAACGCCCCATTGATACAGGGCGGCATTGGCACCGCACTACGTTTCCATATCCAACAAAGCTCACACAGGTAACGCGTTTCCAGCGTGACTACATCGGCGGCACACCAGGCATTGGCCACTGCGGTGAGCAACGGTTTAGCCTCCGCCGCAGAAAACTCATGAAGTGCTACCAGCGCTTGCGCCAGAGGCCGTGCCGCCATTGGAAAACGCAAGCTGGCCTTCGCGATAGACTCGGTCACCGACCAACTGGCGGCAGGTCGCCGATCCCAGGCAGCTTGTGCAACCAGTGTATGCATGGTACGAACCACACCGCCTTGGGAGGCGAAACTCGCAGGTGATTCCTCGATCTGAAACACCCCCCAACCGTGAGCACTTTTCATTTGTGCCAGCCGCTCACCCACTTCTTCGTCATCACGAAACCACGGAGCCAGAAATGCCTTAAGTAGAAGTAGCGGGCACGCACCGTAGGCGCGATTAAAGAACACCACCAGCCAAAGTGCTGCTACTTGCCACGGTAGCTCACGCCCCAGGACTGTCCGTGGCAATCGAGCACCTTCTGCCAAGTTGTCCCATAGCCCATCGATGATCTCATCGAACGGGGTATTAGTGGCGGCTAGCATCGTTAACACCAGCAGTTCCTCATTACCCGATGATAGCTCCGTCATATCCGACTTTGGATAAAAGCGGGCCAGCGTTAGACGCTCGGAGCAGTCAGGGCGCTCCACTCGCCTGGGAGGCAATAAGCGCAAACTGCTTAGTTGCTGACTATATCGATCCAGCAAAAACTCAGGTGTCGCGGCCAACACCACCATTCTCGGTCGCAACTTGGACAATTTGTCCAGCACACGTGGCCAAAGGCTGGCAACACCTAGCGGGTCATCCAGCACCAGCAACAAGGCCCGCTTGGGATCCTGCCGCCCTTGCAACGTAGCGACCACCGCAAGGACTTCTTCTTCGTCATTCACTGCAAAACGAGCGTCGATAGCAGTACAGACGCCTTCGTCTACCAACTGTGCCGCTGCACGTATAGCCAGCGTGCTTTTGCCGCTACCTGGCGCACCGACCAGCAACTGCAAGCGCAGTTTCTCTTGAGACTGGAGGCAATCGTTCAATGCGTTGCGCAGACCATCAACAACATCGGATGTAATGCTGCGCTCAAAAAAACCTATGGTAGCGTCACTACCGTGCACCACATCCTTCCATTCCGGCCGACGTGCGACATATCGCTTCTGGGGGAGTTTTCGCAATTGCTGCAGCGCGGTGCGGTCAATCAATGGCAGGAACAAGCTTGAGCTCACATGTTCTCGACGGAAAGGGTCGAGCCGATCGTTAACATCAATCGGCCTGATGCCCAGCGGAGTGGTAGTCAATCGGTCAATCTGCCCGCCGAGACCGGTGTTCGAAGGCGCAAGTCCCAGCAATGCATGCAAGCAGTGAATAACGTCCTGGGGGTTTTGATCCGGTGCCAGCCAGTGCGCCCTGGCCAATGCATTCACAGCATCATCTTCGGCTGGCCACAGTGCTGCCGTACTCGCGGCTGCTTCATCGGGCACAAACAGAACCTGCGTTGCTGACCACATCTCATTGAACAATTTTCTAAGGCCGAACGCTTGAGCCTCATCTTGCCACTGCGCAAGATCGCTGCCCTTTCCGGCAGTCTCCCGAACAGCGTTCAAAAAATGCGCATACACTTCAGTCTTTTTTTTCAATGCTCCTGGCAAGTCGCGAAACTCAGCGTAGGCAACGTCGTTGGTCACAAGGCGCAGATTCAGGCGCTCGCGCTGCGTGTCCGCTGTCCATAACCACTTAGGCGCAAAACCGGAAAAAACTTTGGCCAATTTTGCGGGTTCGGTCCAATCGTTACCTTGCTTGCATTGCCACAAGGTGACACCACCATTGGTGTCCAACTCGTCGATATCTTCCGCCCACTCATAACGTATCCACGCCGGAATTTGCGTACTAGATCCTTTGACGACGTGACCAATCAGCATGGATACCATTCGTAATGTCGCAAAGGCACGCTGATACTCGAACCCGGCCAACGCTACACGCCCACCCCGGGTGGCGGCCAAGCCCTTGAGACGATCAAGGTCGATAGGAAATCCTTTCAAACAAGCCTCCAAGGCGTACAACAAAAAAGGTCTTGCATGATCGAGACGTGACAAACGCCGAGAATTCTACTTGATTAGTCAGGATATGAAAGACTACCAGTTGGCAAAAGGCTATCAATGCAAAATCACTTGCAGGAACGTCTTGGACTCTGTTGACCAAAGGTGGCTTGCGCAAAAACAGGGGCGATAAAACACAGGTCAGCCCAGACTTTTGTTATTCGAGATTACGCGCAGAGTTACTCAATGCTCTGGAGCACTGCAAAAGCGCAGGCGCCAACTGTTGCTCAGAATCCGCCCTGCTCCAGCGACTGGTCGGCGCCACTACATGCACTGCGGCCACGGGCCGGCCATTGCCACCCAGCACTGGCGCGCCGATGGTCATGTCGCCGAGGAACAGTTCCTGAGTGTTCACCGCATAGCCCTGCGCCCTCACCTGCTCCAAGGAGGCCATGATCGCCTCGACGTCAGTCAGGGTGCGGCTGGTATGCGCCACTCGCTGGCTGTTCTCGATCAACGCCAACGCCTCCTCCTGCGGCAACGCACTCAAATACGCCCGCCCCGACGCCGTGCAATACATCGGCACCCGTGAGCCAATCGGCATGTGCACCGGCACGAACCCTGCGCTGACAAAGCGCGCGATGTACGTCATGTCGTAGCCCGCCGGCTCGGTAAGGCACGACGTCTCGCCGGTCAATCGGGTCAACTCGGACAAGAACGGGTTGGCCACTTCAATCAACGAATGCGCATCCAGGTAACTGAAGCCCAACTCCAATACCCGAGGGGTGAGTTGGTAATGGCGTGTGCGCGAGTGTTTCCGAAGGTAACCCAGGCTTTCGAGGGTAAACACCATGCGCTGGGCCGAGCTTTTGGTCATGCCAGCGGCCTCTGCCACCTCTGCAAGGCTCATGCTACGGCGCTGTGCGCTGAAAGCCTTGAGCACAGACAGGCCTTTTTCTAGGGATTGGTTGTGCAAACTGTTGCGGTCTTCGGGCATGGCGAACTCGCGGGCAGGTGGCTCAGGCGTGGTGATATTTCTACCTTAAAACTAGATTAATGACCATTAAATATCGTATATCGATACGACCGGTTCATTTTCCAATATTTTTATCATCGTTTGCGATTTATTTGATTCGAAATGGCATAGAGCTTGCGATTTTATCGACAGCCGCTTGCGGTACTGGCTTTCCGTTTTCCGTCTGGAGTAACCCGATGAACAGTCTTTCGCCCTTGTTCCGCCGCCTTGCCTTCGGCCTGTGCGCCACGCTCTGCATCAGTGTCGCGCACGCAGGCAGTGCGTCCTCGTACAAAGTCGGTGCAACCGCCAGTGGTTCGCCGTTTACCTTCCTGGATATCAAGAGCAACAGCATCCAGGGCGTGATGGTCGACGTGACCGAAGCCGTCGGCAAGGCCGGCGGGTTCAGCAGCCAGATCGAGCAGACCAACTTTGCCGCGCTGATCCCGTCCCTGACGTCCGGCAAGCTGGACTTTATTTCCGCCGGCATGCTCAAGACCCCGGAGCGTACCCAAGTGGTCGACTTCAGCGCCCCGGTTTACGCCTATGGTGAAGGGCTGATCATCAGCGCCGACGACGATGCCGCCTACCCTGACCTGATGCCGCTCAAAGGCCAGGTCGTCGGCGTGCAAGCCGGCACAATCTTCTACGACCAACTGAACAAGCTGGGCATCTTCAAGGAGATCCGCACCTACGACTCCATCGGTGAGATGGTTCGCGACCTGTCCCTGGGCCGCATCAAGGCCGCCGTGGGTGACCAGCCGGTGGTGGCCTACCAGATCCGTCAAAAGCTGTTCAAAGGCGTGAAACTGGCGCCTGACTACAAGCCCACTAACGTCGGCGAAGTGTGCCTGGTGGTGCGCAAGGGCGATGCCGCAACCCTTGAGCGCCTGAACACCGCCATCGCCAGTATCAAGGCCGACGGCACGCTGGACAGCATCCTCAAGAAATGGGGGCTGGACGCCCAGGAGCGCCCATGAACCTGGCTGAGTTCCTGCAGAACGCCCAGGACTTCCTGCCGATCCTGCTGCAAGGCGCCTGGGTGACGATCCAGATCACCGTGCTGTCGTTCCTGCTCAGCAGCGCCCTCGGCTTGGTGCTGGCACTGCTCAAGCTGTCGCCGATTCGCGCGCTGTCCTGGACCGCCAGCACCATCATCAACGTAATCCGGGGGCTGCCGATTATCGTGCAGCTGTTCTACATCTACTTCGTGCTGCCAGACATGGGCATCCATCTCACCGCGTTTTATGCCGGAGTGATCGGTATGGGCATCGCCTACTCGGCGTACCAGGCGGAGAACTTCCGCACCGGCATCATCGCCGTCGAACAAGGCCAACGTGAAGCCGCCGAAGCCTTAGGGATGCGCACGGGGCTGATGATGCGCCGTGTGATTCTGCCCCAGGCCTTTCGCATCGCCCTGCCGCCCTACGGCAACACCCTGGTGATGATGCTCAAGGACTCGTCACTGGTGTCGACCATCACCGTCGCCGAGATGACGCGCCAGGGCCAACTGATCGCCTCGTCGACCTTCCAGAACATGACCGTCTACACCCTGGTCGCCCTGCTCTACCTGTTGATGAGCCTGCCACTGGTGTATGGCCTGCGTCGCATGGAGCAGTACCTGGGCCGGAGGAAAAAAGCATGATCGAGATTCGCCAGTTGCAAAAACACTACGGTGATCACCGCGTCCTGCACGGCGTCGACCTTGACGTGGCCAAGGGCGAAGTGGTGTGCCTGATCGGCCCCTCCGGGTCGGGCAAATCCACCCTGCTGCGCTGCATCAACGCCTTGGAAGCCTACGACGGCGGGCATATCAACGTGTTCGGCGAAACCGTACAACGTGGCAGCAAGACCGTACACGCTCTGCGCAGCCGCATGGGCATGGTGTTCCAGCGCTTCAACTTGTTCCCCCATCGCACGGTGCTGGAAAACGTAATGGAAGGCCCGGTGTACGTCAAAGGCGAACCGCCCCGCCAAGTCCACGAAGAAGCCCTTGTGCTGTTGGAAAAAGTCGGCCTGAGCGCCAAGGCCGACGCCTACCCCGAACAACTTTCCGGCGGCCAGCAGCAACGCGTTGCCATCGCCCGCGCCCTGGCGATGAAACCCGACGCCATGTTGTTCGACGAACCCACCTCGGCCCTCGACCCGGAACTGGTCGGCGATGTGCTGGCGGTAATGCGCACCCTGGCCGATGAAGGCATGACCATGATCGTGGTCACCCACGAAATGGGCTTTGCCCGCGAAGTGGCCGACCGCGTGTGCTTCCTGCACGGCGGTTACATAGTCGAAAGCGGCCCCGCCGAACAGGTGCTGGGCAACCCGCAGCATGCGCGTACCCAGGACTTCCTGCGGCGCGTGCTGCACCCCAAAGGCAACACGCGGAGCCTGCCATGAAGTCGTTGTGGTCGGCGACTGCGCCGTCAGTGGTGCCAACACCGGCATTGAACGAGTCGGTGAAGGTCGACGTGGCGATTGTCGGAGCCGGCTATACCGGTTTATCGACGGCGCTGCACTTGGCAGAGCGTGGCGTGTGCGTGTGTGTGCTGGAGGCTCATGAGCCAGGCTGGGGCGCCTCGGGGCGCAACGGTGGGCAGGTCAACCCCACGCTCAAATATGACCCGCAGCAGCTGGTACAGAAGTACGGGCCGGAACGCGCCGAGCCGTTGATCGCCACGGTGTCGAAGTCAGCGGACCTGGTGTTCAAGCTGATCGAACGCCATGGCATCGATTGCGCGCCGGTGCGCAAGGGTTGGATGCAGGTGTCGTACAGTGAAAAGGCGGTGGCCGGGTTACATGCACGGGCCGAACAATGGGCCCGACGCGGCGTGCCAGTACGGCGCCTGGACGCCACTGCGGTGGCGTCACGCATGGGCAGCTCGGCGTTTGCCGGCGGCTGGCTGGATGGACGTGCCGGGGCCATTCAACCCTTGGCGTATGCCCGCGGGTTGGTGGCAGCGGCGTTGGCGGCCGGCGCACGGGTGCATGGCCACAGTGCGGTGACAGGCTTGCAGCGCCAGGGCTCGGTTTGGCAATTGCAGACAGCCGGCGGCGCGCAGGTCACGGCAGATCAAGTGGTGCTGGCCACCAATGGCTACAGCGATCACTTATGGCCAGGCATGGCCCAGAGCATTCTCGCGGCCAATAGTTTTATCGTCGCCACCAAGCCATTGAGTGGCCGCGCAGCCGAAAGCATTTTGCCAGGGCAGGAGACCGTGTCGACCGCGCAACGCTTGCTACTGTATTTTCGCAAAGACGCGTATGGACGCCTGCTGATGGGCGGCCGCGGTCTGTTCAACGACCCCACCGGGCCGGCCGATTTTGCCCACCTGGAGCGCTCCCTGGCACTGCTGTTTCCGCAACTGGGGCCATTGGAATTCGACTACCGCTGGGCCGGCCGCATCGCGATCACGCGGGACTTCATGCCCCATGTCCACGAACCGGCGCCGGGGCTCACCTTGGCGTTGGGTTGCAATGGGCGCGGGATCGCGTTGTGTACCAGCCTGGGTCAGCAATTGGCTGGGCGGCTATGCGACAGCACGGCCGACTTCGCCTACCCGATAACGCCCTTGCAGCGCTTGCCATTGCATCGCTTGCAGCGGTTCTACATTGGCGCAGGCGTGGCCTGGTATAGCTTGTTGGATCGGTTGAACGTCGGTTAATCGCCAATCGCTCTTGCAACTGTCAATTCCAACAGGTTACTGCCTACTTGAATGCCGTTAGTCTGAGCGAGCCAGCCATCGACTGGCTCACCCATTCACCATGTGCGAAAGGAATCGTCCATGAAACGGCAGACCTCTTCAAACACCCTCACGGCACGCTTGGCTGGCCTGGCCTATAGCACCTGCTGCTACCTGGTTTTCTTATTCACCTTGCTTTACATGATGGGCTTCGTGGGGGCTGTGGTCGTACCCAAACACATCGACTCCAGCGCGCGCATCGACTGGGCGCAGGCACTCCTGATCAACGCGTCACTGATCATGGTGTTCGGCATCCCGCACAGCGCCATGGCACGTAAACGCTTCAAGCGCTGGCTGGCAATCTTCGCCCCGGCAGCGGTAGAGCGCTCCACCTATGTGTTGCTCTCCAGCCTGATGCTCGCGCTGCTGTTCTGGCAGTGGCGGCCCATTACACAGACCGTTTGGGAGGTTGACGCCGCCTGGGCCAAGGCAATGCTGACCGGCCTGTTCTGGCTGGGCTGGGGCATCGTGGTGCTGGCAACCTGCTTGATCAGTCACTTCGAGTTGTTCGGGCTGAAACAGGCCATTGATCGCTGGCGCAACGCCCCACAATCGGGCCCGACATTCAGGACGCCGATGCTCTACAAAGTCGTGCGTCATCCGCTGTACCTGGGCTTCCTGATCGCCTTTTGGGCAACGCCGCATATGACCGTGGGGCATCTGCTGTTTGCGCTGGGGATGTCGGTGTATCTGTTCATTGGCGCCCGTTTCGAAGAGCGGGATTTAGTGGCGCTGTTTGGTGAACGGTATCGGCGCTATCAGAGTGAGGTGGGCATGATCGTGCCGCGTCTCAACAGGCCCCGCGACTGACCTACTGTAGGAGCGAGCTTGCTCGCGAAGATCGTCAACGATGACGCGGGCAACCTGGATGACCGCAGAGCCTGGGCGTTTTTCGCGAGCAAGCTCGCTCCTACAGTGATCGATGGCGCTGTGTCAGCCAGCACATCCAGCACTGAAAAACCGCTATCGCAGGCAAGCCAGCTCCCACAGGGAGAACGATCTCAAAACACCGACCACCCAATCCGCTCACTCAACAATTCCAACGCCTTCATCCCCGCCAGCGAATTACCCGCTGCGTTCAGCTCCGGCGACCATACGCACACCGTGAACTGCCCCGGCACCACCGCGACGATCCCGCCGCCGACCCCGCTCTTGCCCGGCAGGCCCACGCGGTATGCAAAATTGCCCGCCTCGTCATACAGCCCGCTGGTGGCCATGATCGAGTTCACTTGCTTGGTCTGGCGCGCCGTCAGCACCTGCTCGCCACTGTGGGCACTCACGCCTTCATTGGCCAGGAAGCTGAACGCTCGGGCCAGGTCCAGGCAGCTCATCTGCAACGCGCAATAGTTGAAGTAGCTGTGCAGCACCGCGTCCACATCGTTATGAAAGTTGCCGAACGACTTCATCAGGTAGGCCATGGCCGCATTGCGCGCACCATGCTGGGCTTCAGATTCGGCCACGACGCTGTTGACCAGGATCTGCGGATTGCCCGACAGGCGCCGTACAAAGTCGCGCATCGACAGAATCGGCACGGCGAAGCGTGACTGGTTGATGTCGCAGATCACCAGCGCGCCAGCGTTGATAAAGGGGTTGCGCGGGCGGCCACGCTCGAATTCCAGCTGCACCATGGAGTTGAACGGCTGCCCCGAGGGCTCGTGGCCCAAGCGCTCCCAGATGGATTCGCCGCCATGGTCGATGGCCTGCACCAGGCTGAAGACCTTGGAAATGCTTTGCACCGAAAACAGCGTGTCTGCATCTCCAGCGCAGTAGGCCGTGCCGTCGTTGCCGTATACCGCGATGCCGAGTTGGTTGGCGGGCACGTCGGCCAGCGCGGGAATGTAATCGGCGACTTTGCCGAGGCCGATCAAGGGGCGCACTTCGTCGAGGATCGACTCCAGCAGCGCCTGCATAGCTTGTCCTGTCATCTTTGTTCGAATCAGTGGTAAACGAGGCGCGGAGGATACGTCAATGGGCGCGCAACACCCACACAATCTCTACCACCCGCTCGGCAATCACCACGTAGATCAGGATCAACCACAGTTGCAACGCCAAGTGATAACGCAACTTGGCCAGGCGGCGGATGCCGTCGCTGACGTTCAACAGCATCAGCACCGTGGACAGCACAATCAAGCCCCAGCCCGCGACGCTGGAGGCGAAGATACCGATCAGCAACTCGTGCGGTCCCACCAGCGCGTTGGTCCCCGCCGCAAACAACAACGCGCAGACCAACAGGTTTTTAACATTGTCGAAAATCTGCGTGCTCAGGTCGTTTTCCAGCAACGCCAGGTACCGCGTCCATAAAGTGCGCATGCTTGAGTACCGAGTGGGAAGGCTCGTCAATCAAGGTAGTTCAATTGTGGACGCTGTCGAGCTTTGGCCAGGCTCAGAAATACGCCACATCCGACACTTCTGCATCCAGCACATCCTGGGCCAACGCCCAGGCGCGATCCTTGGACTCCACCACCAGCAGCGGGTAACCCCAGGCCTTGCCGAACGTCACGGCAAAGGGCTTGAGGGCCAGGCGCTTGGCAGCGCTGGGCTCCACCTGGATCATGCCTTTGACGTAAGCGCGCAAGGCAGCCTTGTTTTTCTTCATCCAGATAGAAGCGCGCTTGCGCTCTTCGTGGGCGTGTTCGTGATTGTTCTCATCCACGGCCTTTTCGTGCAGCAGCAAGAAGGGCTGCTCACGCGCCAGCAGACGTTCGAATGTCAGGAAGGCGTCTTCCGGCGCTCCCTCGCTAGGCGCGTCGAAAAAGATTTTCACCACCGGGAAAGTTGAACTGTCGAGTCGCATGGCAAAGCTCCTTTGATGAGATTGGTTCTCATCATAGGGCGCATGACGCTGGACAGCATTGCATAGAATAGCCAGAATATTTCGCAATCCAGCCAAGGCAGTTATCAGCATGGTTCATCACCGCCTCGACCAATACGACCCCTGCCGGGTCCGGGACGCCGCCGCGATCCCTCGCTCGATTGTTGCAGTGGGCGCCTCGAGTACGTCCGAACGCTGGGAACATATCCCTCACCACCATCAACACGGGCAATTGATCTACACCTTGCGCGGCGTGGTGCATTGTGTGATCGAGGCGGGTATCTGGATCGTGCCGCCGCAATGCGCATTGTGGATTCCCGGCGGTGTGACCCACGCGGCCCGTGGCGCTGGCGAAGCAGATGTATATTGCCTGTTGATCAGCCCGGACGCCGCCAGCGCCCTGCCCCGGCAATGTTGCACGCTGTCGGTGTCGCCATTGCTGCACGAATTGATCGGCAAGGCGGTCAGCTTCCCGCAGCTCTACGACGAAGACGGCGCCCCGGGCCGGCTGGTGGCGACGTTACTCGACGAGTTGGCCTTGGCCCCCCTCGAGGCCCTGCATTTGCCCATGCCCCAGGACCCTCGCTTGCATCGGCTGGCCACCAGCTTATTGGCCAACCCCGGCGACAAATCGACCCTGGGCGAATGGGCCGTGCGCATCGGCATGAGCGAACGCAGCATGACCCGCCTGCTGCTGGAAGAGATCGGCCTGAGCTTCGGTCGCTGGCGCCGGCAGTTGCATGTAATCCTTTCACTGCAGCGCCTGGCTAACGGCGAGAGTGTGCAGAGCGTGGCGCTGGACCTGGGTTATGAAAATGCCAGCGGGTTTATCACCATGTTCCGCAAGGCCATGGGCCAACCGCCGGCGCGTTACCTGGCAGACCGAGCCAGTACCGTCGGGCCGCACAGCAACGTGTCAACTATCGCCTTGACGTGAGGTTTTGATGATCGTTCCCACGCTCTGCGTGGGAATGCCTCGTGTGCCGCTCCGCGTCACGCTTAGGGACGCAGAGCATCCTGGGCTGTGTTCCCACGCAGAGCGTGGGAACAATCCACCCGACTCAGTTCTTGTAGTCGGTATCGGTACGCTCAAGCTGGCGCACCAGCGCATTCCAATGCCGCGCCACGCCCGGGCCTTCGCCATTGCTGAACACCTTGGCCTGCTGCTCGACCTTGGCCACCACGTCAGCCGGTGGGAAGATCAACTCGGCATTCCCCGCTGCCTGTGCCGCAATCTGGATGTTGCAGGCCCGCTCCAGGCTTTGTAGTTGCTGGAAGGCATGCTCGACGCTGACGCCGCCCGTCAACAAGCCGTGGTTACGCAGGATCATCACACTCTTGTCGCCCAAATCCGCCACCAGCCGTTCACGCTCGTCCAGGTCCAGCGCCACGCCTTCGTAACCGTGGTAAGCCACACGCCCCGAGAATGCTATAGCGTGCTGGGAGATCGGCAACAACCCTTGCTTCTGCGCCGACACCGCAATACCGTCGCGGGTGTGGGTGTGCAGCACCGCTTGCAAATCATGGCGTGCGCCGTGGATGGCGCTGTGGATCACATAGCCGGCGTAGTTGATCCCCAGGCCCGTAGGGTCATCAACAAGGGTGCCGTCCAGATCGACCTTGACCAGGTTGGAGGCGCTGATTTCGTCGAACAATAGCCCGAAAGCATTGATCAGGAAATGCGCCTCGGGCCCTGGCACCCGCGCTGAGAAATGCGTGTAGATATGATCGGTCCACTTGTACAACGCCGCCAGTCGGTAGGCCGCGGCCAACTTGACCCGCACCTCCCACTCTTGCGGTGTGACCCGCTGGCGCACATTGCTCAAGACACTGGAAATCGGCGTGACGCTACTCATGGCAAATCTTCCTGGATGACCTAAGGGACTTCCAGGCAAGACTAGGGGATGGTCATAAATAATAAAAAGCACATTTTAATCTAAGCTAATTATTATATTTTTTTATAAAAAATAGCAGTGGCAGCTTTCAGGCCGCCACAGGATCTCGTTCCTTTTCCACCGATCAACTCAGCAGGTTCAACGCCCGTTGTTGAGTTTCTCGTTGATTGCATCCGTTTGCCGTTCAATGTCCTTGATCGAGGTCGGCGTCACGACTTTGTCGATGGTTTCAGTCTTGGGGTTCGCAGGTTCAAGCGTCTGCCCTTTTGTGGTCTCGGCATTACCTTTTTGCGCGTCTTCAGAGCTGACGGGGTCGGGGGTTTTATCGGCGGTTTTACGATCAGTCACAGTGCAATCCTCCTGGCAGTGGCAGGCCCCTGAGATGGCGGCCCTATGCAGCAGAACCCTGCGAATCCGGATTGGTTCAAGTCAATTGCCTCGCCTCACCACTGGGCAAAAAAGCGCAAAAAAATTTAAACCTTTTACCCGCCTCTCGATTCAACAGTCAGGTAACGGCATCCCGCCATTTCCAAGGAGAGACACCATGAAAACTCGACTGATGAAACCGATGGGCCTTACCTTCATGCTGATTGCAGGCTCGATTTCCACCGCGATGGCGGCGACCTCCAACGACTTTGTCGACAACGCCGCCGAGGGCGGTATCACCGAGGTGGAAGCGGGCAAACTGGCCCTGGAAAAAAGCAGCTCGGCGGACGTAAAGACCTTCGCCCAGCATATGGTCACAGACCACACCAAGGCCAATCAGGAACTGATGGCCCTGGCGAAAAAACTCGATATCGAAGTACCCGATGATGCCGCGCTCACCGACCAGGCGAAGAAAGCCATCCTGGAAATGCGCGATGAATCCTTCGACAAGGCCTATGCCAACAACCAGGTAGCGGCCCATGAAAAAACCGTCGAACTGTTCAAGAAAGAAGCGGCCTCCTCGGACAATCCCGAGCTGAAAGCCTTCGCCACCAAGACCCTGCCCACCCTTGAAGCCCACCTGAAAATGGCCAAGGAACTGCAAACCAAATACGCCCATTAATCCATCCATGACCCAAGGAGACACTCGACCATGAGCTCGCAACTCAACGGCAAGCACATCCTCGTCATCACCTCCAACACCGGCATCGAGCGCGACGAGTTGCTCAAGCCTCTGGAGACACTGCGTGGCTACGGCGCGACCGTGACGCACGCCTCCAGCAAAGGCGGCACAACCCAGACATTTGTCGGCGACACGGAAAAGGACCAGACCGTGGAATCAGACGTGCAACTGTCGGATGTTGTCAGCGCCGACTTCCATGCGCTGGTCATCCCGGGCGGTACAGTGAATGCCGATACACTGCGCCAGGATGCCGCCGCGCTGCGCTTGATCAATGAGTTCGTGCAGGCCGGCAAGACCATCGCGGCGATCTGCCACGGGCCATGGACCCTGATCGACGCTGGCGTGGTCAAGGGCAAAACCCTGACCGCCTATAAAAGCGTGCGCATCGACCTTGAAAACGCCGGCGCTGCCGGCGTGGTGGATGCCGAGGTTAAAGAGTGCCAGGCCAATGGCTGGACCTTGATCACCTCGCGTACGCCGGACGATCTACCGGCGTTCAATGAGGCGATTGCCAAGGCCGTCGGCGGCTGATCGGTTGACCGCAATGAAAACAGGCGCCCCATGGACTAATGCCAGTCAGTTAAGAGCTCGAGCAGACAACCAGTGACTTGTGGCGAGGGAGCTTGC
>NZ_JBQEQE010000027.1:41173-65538 GCF_052046095.1 Pseudomonas sp. 22072 | reverse complement strand
GTGTATCTGCCAACACAATGCAAGCTGACCCACCGCTATCGCAGGCAAGCCAGCTTCCACAGGGGTTAAGCGTATGTTCAGTGATTGAAGAGTCCCGTCATCGCTCTGAGCCGCTTCTTGTACAACCGCCGCGCCTCCAAAGCCTCCTCCAGACTCACCGCCACAAACCCCGCTCGCTGGTTGGGCTGCATTTGCCCGATCAAGTCCAGGTCGGCGCTGATCACCGTGCCAATCATCGCGTAGCCACCGCCCGACACCGCATCGCGGTGCAGCACAATCGGCTCCAGCCCCGCCGGTACTTGAATCGAGCCAATCGGGTAGCAACTGTCCACGATGTTGGAAGGATCGGAGCCGGCGCCAAACGGCTGTTCCCGCGGCTGGAAGCTCAACGCGCTGCCGCCCTTGAAGCGATAGCCAATGCGATCGGCCTCGGAGCCGACCGTCCACGGCTCGGCAAAAAAGCTGCTTTTGGCCTCCAAGCTCAAGCGTTCGTAATACAGCCCCGGCACCACCCGCAACGTCACATCGCCGCCGACCGAACGCCGCAACGCCATCGGCAAGCTGTTGCCCGCACGCCCGGTACCGCTGGCGCTACCGATCGGCAATTGATCGCCCTCCTGCAAGCGTCGGCCATTAAACCCGCCGAGGGCGCCGAGGGTGTAGGTGGAGCGGCTGCCGAGCACCAACGGCACGTCGATACCGCCGGCGACGGCGAGGTAGGTGCGTGCGCCGGCCTTGGGAAACTCGAACCGCAGCACCTGCCCGGCGCGTACGGCAAAGGCGGTGTCCTGATGCACCACTTCACCGTCCAGGCGCGGCGACATCAAGGCGCCGCTCAAGGCCACCAGCGCGTCCTGCTGGAACTCCAGCGCCGGCCCGATCAGCGTGCATTCCAGGCCCGCCGCGCCCACGGGATTGCCCACCAGGTGGTTGGCCGCACTCAACGCGTATTGGTCCAGCGCCCCCGATGGTGGGATGCCTAAATGGTAATAACCTTCGCGGCCCAGGTCCTGCACGGAGGTGGCGAGGCCGGGTTTGAGGACCTTGATCATGCCAGCGCCTCCTGCAGGGTTTTCGGATAGCCAATGGGGTCGGCGAGAAAGGCATCCAGAGAAAATTCCACCGGGCGAATGCGCAAGTCGAAACGCCCGGCGTCCACCTCGGCGACCGCCAGGTCATATGCCTCGCGGTCCATCGGCTTGAACTGCACGATATCGCCAGGGCGGAAGAACACCATGTGCTCCTTGAGGTACGCCAACTGCTGCGCCGGGTCGTAGATCGGTGCCGGGGTAACGCCGAACATCTGATAACCGCCCGCCCCTCGCACTGAGTAGATACAGCCAAAGCAACCGCCATGGCCCAGGGTCAGTTTCGGTGTGTCGGTGCGTGGCCGCAGGTATTTGGGCACCTGCAATTGCCGCTCGCGTTCGACCATCTGGAACATGAACGGCAAGCCCGCGACAAAGCCGACCATCGACACAAACCACGGCGCGCCACTGTGGGCGGCGATGAACGCGTCCACGTCGGCCAGACCATTGATGCGTGCCGCGTATTCCAGGTCTGTGCCGCTGGGGTCTTGGTGGCGGTCACGAAAACGCATCAGGGTTTCGTGGGTCCAGGGGTCGTTATAGAGCACCGGGATTTCGATGATGCGCGTGCGCAAGGTGCGCTCAGTCACCGCCTGGGCTTCGGCGCTTTGCACGGCGTCGAGCAGCGCGTGAGGGGCGATGCGGTCAGGGTCGAAGCGAATCTGGAAGGATGCATTGGCCAGGCACACATCCAGTACGCCTTCCAGTGCCAGGCGCTCCACGGCGCGGGTCACCGCCATGCCCTTGAAAAAAGCCTCCAGGGACATGCTGTCGCTGACCTCGGCAAACAGATGTTCATCACCGCCGAAGCTATAGCGGATGGGGGACGTTTCAGCCATGTCTGTTCCTCTTGGAATCTTTGTAGAAAGGCAGGCAAAAAAGTAAGGGTTGGATCTTATCGGGGTGTTCTGACGTCGATACCCGCCTGGTCCAAGGCTTCACGGGTAGCCTCCACCAGATCCAGGGCGCCAGGGGTGTCGCTGTGCAGGCAGATGGAATCGAATTCGATCGCAAGGTCTTCGCCTTCGACGGTACGTACCAGGCCGGCCTGACACGCACGCAAGACCCGGGCGGCCACTGTGGCTGGGGCCAGCGCCCGCACATTGCGGGTAAACACGATGGAACCGCTGAGGTCGTATTCACGGTCGGCATAAAACTCGCGCACCACCGGCTGCCCCAGTTCCTTGGCAATGCGCCAGATCACCGAGTTGGGCATGCAGTACAGCATCAGCGTGGGCTCGATAATTTGCAGGTTTTGCACCAACAGCCGGGCGGCCTCTTCATCGCGGGCCAGGTGCATGTAGAGCGCGCCGTGAGGCTTGATATGTTGCAAGGTCACGCCTTGGGCGCGGGCCATTTCACGCAAGGCACCGAGCTGGTAGAGCATGTCGTCCACCAGTTCCTGGGCAGGTGCGTTGATATGCCGACGACCGAAACCCACCAGGTCACGAAAGCCTGGGTGCGCGCCAATCGCCACACCTAGTTGCTTGGCGCGCTCGACGGTGCGGCGCATGGTGCCTGGGTCGCCGGCGTGAAAGCCGGTGGCGATATTGGCCGAGCTGATATAGGCCATCAGCTCTGCGTCGACGCCGTCGCCGATGGTCCAGGGGCCAAAGCCTTCGCCCATGTCTGAATTGAAATCCACTGCCTGCATCAAGGTCGCTCCGCCAAAGGTGATGCCCGCAAAGTAGGCCGTGGCTTGCCCCCTTGGGAAGATCTATTATCAGATGGCCCATCTTCTGAAAATCAGATAGCTTTTTATCCTCGACCCCCGATCGTTCCCACGCTCCGCGTGGGAATGCAGCCATGGACGCTCTGCGTCCGCACTTGAGACCGTGACGCCGAGCGTCACAAGAGGCATTCCCACGCAGAGCGTGGGAACGATCAATAAGCAGAGTGCGATATGTCTTTAACCTTGCGCCAGGTTCGCTATTTCGTCGCCACTGCGGAAATCGGCCAGATTTCCCAGGCAGCAATTCACCTGAATATTTCCCAATCGGCGGTGACCACAGCGATCAAGGAGCTGGAAGCCATGCTCGGCGTGCAGTTGTTCGTGCGCTCGGCCCAAGGCATGAACCTCACCGACGCCGGGCGGCATTTTCTCAACCGTGCCTATGTGATTGTGCGCAGCGTGGAGGACGCCCTCAACAGCCCGTTGCCGGACTACCGCGCCAGCGGCGTGCTGCGGGTGGCGGCCAGTTACACCGTGCTGGGTTATTTCCTGCCGCACCATTTACAGCGCATGGAGCATTGGCATCCGGACGTAACCATCGAGGTGTTCGAACAGGAGCGTCAGGCCATCGAACAGGGCCTGCTCGACGGCCAGTTCGACATGGCCGTGGTGCTGACCGCCAACCTTACCCACGCGGATATCGTCTCGGAAATTCTGTTCAACTCCGAGCGCCGCTTGTGGCTGCCCAGCCATCACCCGTTGTGCGAACGCGGTGCCGTGAGCCTGGCCGACGTGGCCCAAGAACCCTACATTTTGCTCACCGTCGATGAAGCCGAACACAGCGCCATGCGCTACTGGGAACAGGCCGGGCAAACGCCCAAGGTGCGGCTGCGCACCAGCTCGGTGGAGGCGGTGCGCAGCATGGTTGCCAACGGCAGCGGCGTGGCGATCCTGTCAGACCTGGTACACCGGCCCTGGTCCCTGGAAGGCAAACGCATCGAAACCCTGACCGTGACCGACCCGGTCACACCCATGAGCGTCGGCCTGGCCTGGCACCGCGAGCGTGCGTTTACGCCAGCGATGCAAGCGTTCCGAGATTACTTCCACGACGCGTTCCTGGCGCCCCAGCAGTTGTCGGCACGCCGTTAAAGATGAGCTTGCAGGGTGGCGGTCAACCAGTCCATGAACACCCGCACCCGCAACGGCAGATGCCGCTGGCCGGCGTACAGCAACGACACATCCAAGGGCGGCGCCTGGTAGTCGGGCAGCACCGCCACCAACTCGCCGCTGGCCAATAAGTCGCGTATCCCGAGCTGCGGCACCTGGGTGATGCCAAACCCGCCCAGGCACGCCGATTGATAGGCGTCGGTGCTGTTGACCGTCACCCGGCCTGCCATCGGCAGCCGCTGCACCTTGTTGCCCACCATGTATTCGAACCCGGCCGAGCGTGCGCCCAGCGGCCGCACATAATGCACCAACTGGTGATGCGCCAGGTCTGCCAGGGTTTCGGGCACGCCATACCGTTGCAGGTACGCCGCGCTCGCGCAGTTGACCATCGGCATGCTGCACACCCGCCGCGCTACCACGGTTTGATCGGGCTGGGCGCCGACGCGCACCACGCAATCAAAACCTTCGGCGATCAGGTCCACCTGGCGGTCCGAACCGCTGATCTCCATGTCGATCAGAGGATGGCGCGCCATGAACGTGGGCAAGTTCGGCAAGATCAAGCCCCGCGCCATGACGTTGGGCATGTCCACCCGTATACGCCCGGCCAATTGGGTTTCGTCCTGACGGAACAAACCTTCCAGCTCTTCCATATGCGCCAGCAGATCCTTGCTGCGCTCATACAACACACGACCATCCTGGGTCGCCTGCACCTTGCGCGTGGTGCGTTGCAACAGCCGTGCGCCGAGCAACTCCTCCAACGCCTGCACATGCTCGGAGACCGTAGAGCGCGGCAAGCCCAGACTTTGACCGGCCTGGGTAAAGCTCGACAACTCAGTAACGCGTACGAAGGTGCGCAGCAACTCAAGCTTGTTCATTAGATTGTTCGCCTTATCCGGCCAGTGATTCCGATATCAGCCTGTTTATCACGTTATGGCCGGACAAATACACTCAGTCCCACTCACCCCATTCGAGGACTGCACCATGACCCGTAAAATCGCACTCATCACTGGCGCCAGCCGTGGCCTGGGTAAAAGCGCCGCCCTGCACCTGGCTGCGCAGGGCATCGACATCATCGGCACTTACCACAGCGCAGCGGCTGAAGCCCAAGCCGTGGTTGCCCAAGTAGAGGCCTTGGGCGGTCGCGCCGCCATGCTGCAACTGGACGTCAGCCAGAGCGCAACCTTCGATGCATTCGTTGGCCAGATCGGCACCCTGCTCAAGGATGTGTTCGCCCAGGAACATTTCAACTTCCTGATCAACAACGCCGGGGTTGGCACCTACGCAAGCTTTGCCGAAACCACCGAAGCCCAGTTCGACCAGTTGGTGGCGATCCATGTGAAGGCACCGTTTTTCCTCACGCAAAAACTGTTGCCGCTGATCAGCGATGGCGGGCGCATTATCAATGTCTCCAGCGGCCTGGCGCGCTTCAGCCTGCCGGGTTATGCCGCTTACGCGTCCATGAAAGGCGCGGTGGAAGTCTTGTCGCGCTACCAGGCTAAAGAGCTGGGCCCACGGGGTATTACCGTGAACACCCTGGCACCGGGTGCTATCGCCACCGACTTCGGCGGCGGCGCGGTGCGCGATAACACCGATGTGAATGCGATGGTTGCCAATAACACCGCCCTGGGCCGCGCTGGCTTGCCGGACGATATTGGCGGGGCGATTTCGACCTTGCTGGCCGATGGCAGTCATTGGATCACCGGCCAGCGGATCGAGGCGTCGGGGGGGATGTTCCTATAAGCGACGCACGCCTACGGGGTAACTGGGGTTTTACCGGCGATTTTCTCACGCAGCACGTCATAACCCCAGTGGTACACGTAGGTGTACGGCAGGAAGAACAGCAACACGCCAATGTCGAGGATGAAGGCCTCCAGCAGGCTGATCTTCATCAAGGCGGCAATCAACGGCACTGCCAAGAGAATCAGGCCGCCTTCAAACAACAGCGCGTGCAGCACACGGGTCCAACCACCGTTGGCCAGTTGCAGGCGGGTTTTAAGGCGGTCGAACAGGCTGTTAAACACCACGTTCCAGCTCAGTGCCAACAGGCTGATGCCCAGGGTCACTGCGCCCATTTCCAGCGCCGGCCGGCCGGTGATCCACACCAACAGCGGCGTGCAAATCAATAAGGCCAGCCCTTCGAAACCAAGGGCTTGAAACACGCGTTCAGTAAAGGATTTGGTAGGGGTCATGGCCCGGCTCCGTGAGTGACGATGGTTGCCATGATCAGGCTTTGTATCGATACTTCATAACCAATAACCATCGATCAAGGCGATAGTCATGGCCTCCCATGAAGTGCTTCAGGCGTTTGTCCAGGCTGCCACCCAAGGCTCGTTTTCCGCGGCGGCGCGCAAGCTGGGCAAAAGCCAGTCCACCGTGAGCGCGGCAGTGGCCAGACTTGAGATTGACCTGAACGTGGTGCTGTTTGACCGCAGCAGCCGCAAGCCGACCCTCACGCCGGCGGGGCAAGTGTTGCTGCAAAGGGCTGAGCAAGTGCTGGAAGCCAGTAGCCGCCTGGAGCTGGCAGCCAGTCAGTTATCGCAAGGCCTGGAGCCGAAGTTGAGTCTCGCCATGTCCGATACTTACCAATCCGATCGATTCGAGGTCGCCCTCACGGCCTTCGAGCAACGCTACCCGGACCTTGAGCTGGAATGCCTGATCGCGGAATGCGAAGACTTGATCGCACTGGTGCAAAGTGGCCGGGCGCAGATCGCGTTTATCGAGAAACAAGAAGCCTACCCGCCGGACCTTTCCTTCTCCACGGTGGAGGAGCGCACGGAGATCGCGCTGTTTGTCTCGCCTGGACACCCATTGGCGACCCTGGACAAGGTTCACCCGCACACCTTGCAACAACACCGGGAGTTGCGTTTGGCGAGCATCATCAGCCCCAATGAAAACCGCGGCACGCAGCGAGTATGGTCGGCGCCGAGTTACCTGATGCTGATGGAGATGGCACAGCTGGGGTTTGGCTGGGCACCGATTCCACGCTGGCTGGTGGAGCGCTTTGGCGGCAACCAGTTGGTTGAACTCAAGGTGCGCAGTTGGCCGCGTTCGGTGGCGGTGGATGCGCTGTGGTCCCGGCACCAGCCGCCGGGGCCTGCGGGGAGCTGGTTGCTGGGCAAGATGCTGGAATGAGCCTGTAGGAGCGAGCTTGCTCGCGAAGAACGTCAACGATAACGCGTGCTTCCTGAAGAAACGTGGCGTCTGTGAGTTTTTCGCGAGCAAGCTCGCTCCTACATTTGGATCGTCACTGCCTGGAGGAATTGAGTTCGGCGAGACGCCGCGTGATGAAGCGTTTTTCTGGCGCCTGTTGCGTCAGCGACAGCGCTTTTTCGTACGCGCTGCGGGCTTCGTCAAACCGCCCCAACTGCCGGCAAAACTCCCCACGCGCCGAATGCGCCAAGTGGTAGTCCTGCAACTCACCGCGCTGCAAAAGATTGTCTACCAGCACCAACCCCGCCAACGGCCCCTGCTCCATCGCCACCGCTACCGCACGGTTCAACTCGATCACCGGCGACGGCACAGACCTGAGCAATACATCGTAGAGCCCGACAATCTGCCGCCAATCGGTTTCCCCTGCGCTGGGCGCCTCGGCGTGCACGGCGGCAATCGCAGCCTGCAAGCAATACGGCCCGAAGCGTGGCGTCATCAGCGCCTGCTCCACCAATGCGCAGCCTTCAGCGATCAAGGCCCTGTCCCAAAGCGTACGATCCTGAGCGTCCAACAGCACCAGTTCGCCGCTGGCAGAAGTGCGGGCAGGCCGACGCGACTCGTGCAGCAACATTAACGCCAGCAAGCCCATGACTTCCGGCTCGGGCAGCAACTCCAGCAGCAAACGCCCCAGGCGAATGGCCTCCAAGGTCAGGTCCTCACGGGTGAGGTCGGCACCCGCTGACGCCGAATAGCCCTCGTTGAACACCAGGTAAATCACCCGCAGCACACTGTCCAATCGTTCGGGCAATTCGGCGCGGGACGGCACTTGATACGGAATTTTCGCCTCACGGATCTTGCCCTTGGCGCGCACGATGCGTTGGGCAATGGTGGTGGGCGTGGCAAGAAAAGCGTGAGCGATGGCCTCGGTGCTCAGGTCGCAGATCTCGCGCAAGGTCAGCGCAACCTGGGCATTGGCTGCCAACGCTGGGTGGCAGCAAGTGAACATCAGGCGCAGGCGGTCGTCTTCCACGTCTTCATCACTCCAAGGCGCGACCTCCAACGCCTCGGCCTGCTCTTCCAATAACGGGGTAAAACGCGACTGCCGACGCAGGCGGTCGATGGCTTTGAAGCGACCGGTGGACACCAGCCACGCCCGGGGATTATCCGGCACGCCATCCTCGGGCCAGCGCTGCAGGGCGACGAAAAATGCTTCGTGCAGCGCCTCCTCGGCCAAGTCGAAATCACCCAGCACACGAATCAACGTCGCGAGCACGCGGCGTGATTCGCGGCGGTAAATAGCGTCGATCTGCTGGGTCAATCGACCATGTCCTCGGTCACCAACTTCACCAGGCGGTCCAGGCTCTGGCCCCAGCCGTCATGAAAGCCCATGGCTTCGTGGACCTGCTTGTCCTCGGCACTCCAGTGCATGGCGCGGGCGGTATAGAGCGTCTTTTCGCCGACCTCCTCAAAGGTGACTTCGGCGCTCATGAACGGCTTGCCCGAAGGCACCCAACCCGGCATGAACGCGTCGGTAAACACCAGGCGGTTGGGCGCATCGATTTCCAGGAACACGCCCTGGGTCGGGAACTCGCTGCCATCGGGCGCACGCATCAAGGTGCGGAACAAGCCGCCGACCCACAGGTTCATCTCGCATTCAGGGGTGGTCATGCCGTGGGGGCCCCACCATTGTTGCAGCAGGGTTGGCTCAGTCCAGGCGCGAAACACCCGGCGGCGCGGCGCATCGATCAAGCGGCTGATGGACAGTTCAAATTGGGCGGGTTGAGTGTTCACGGGAAACCTCCTCACGTCTTTTGATTATTGTGTTGAGAGATTCAATTGGCGCACGGGGCGCACTTCCACACTGCCGACCCGGGCCGCCGGAATGCCGCCAGCCACCTGGAGCGCTTCATTGAGGTCCTTGGCGTCGATCAGGTAGAACCCGGCGAGCTGCTCCTTGGTTTCGGCAAACGGCCCGTCGGTGATCGACAGCTTGCCGTTGCGCATGCGCACGGTGGTGGCGGTGGTCACCGACTCCAGCGGCTCAGCGGCCAGCATGCGCCCGCTGGCCTGGACGGCCTCGGCGTAGGCCAGACATTCCGAGTCGTGGGGGCTGTCAGGCGAGGTGTGCAACACCTGTTCATCGCTGTAGATCAGGCACAGGTATTTCATGGCGTTCTCCGTTTTCGGACTACTGACTATAGTTCGCGGTGCTCAAGGTTTCAGGTCGAACAACGCCGTGCCGCTTTGCATATCAAACGGCGCCGACCAGTGCTCGTGCACCACCTTCCATTGGCCATCGATGCGCTGGTAGCCGGCGGTGACACGCATCCAGCAAGCCTTCACCTCACCGTCCGGCCCGGCACCGCCGCAGTGGGCCAGCCAGTGGGCGAATGCGCTGTCTGGCGCTTCGACGACATGCAGTTCATGAAACTCGAAGATGCCGGGGCCGGGGCAGTGCTCCATGCACGCCTCCCAATGCGCGCGATAGGCCGCCTTGCCCTTGAATTGCAGAGCGGTTACAGCGTCGAACGAGACGATATCGTCGGCGTAAAAGCTGACAATCTGGTCGATATCGCGACTGACAACGGCGCCTTTCCATTGCTCGATCAGGCTCTTGATTGCAGTGCTCATGGCGATGACTCCTTGGGGTGGAAAATCACGGAAGACCCCCTTAGTCGAATGGCCCCGAGGGAAATCGACATCCCCCTGAAAAATAATTTCCCGTGGCTCAAACCCGATAAACTGCCACTTCTCTTGCAGCCGTTCGGATAGTCCCATGCCAACCCGCCTCGTTGCTTACGAGGCGCTGAACGCTGTGCAACAACAGCAAGTCGGCGCCATCGAAGTTCACCCTGAACAACTGCCGTTTTGCGGTGATATGTATTGCGCCCTCAATACCCTGCTCGCCAACCCGAGCCCTGGGGTCAAGGGCTTTGCGCTGTTGGTCGACGACCTTCCTGTGGCGTTCCTGCTGCTCAAGCGACCACCGTGCCTGCCTCATTGGGCCGATGAACACAGCGCCACACTCCACGCGCTACAGGTAGACCGGCATCAGCAGGGGCGTGGATACGGCAAGATGTGTTTGCAGGCGTTGCCCGCCGTGGCGCGCGAGGCCTGGCCGCAGATCAAGGGGTTGGAGTTGTCGGTGGATGCCCACAACCTGGCGGCAATGGGGTTGTATCTGGGGGCGGGATGGGTCGATCGCGGTGAGGCGTACAAGGGTCGCGTAGGGTATGAGCGCCGGTTGAGTTTCAGGTTTAATCCATAGCGGCAATGTCACGTAAACATGACTTTTAAGCGTGCATGTCGTGTTTACGTGACATCGGGTGCAGTGTCAGCCCCGCTCCCCGATCGGCAGCCAGATTTCCACCGTCCCCGTGCCCTTCCTGGCATCGAAGTCCGCGCTATAGCGCTCGAAATCCGCGCCCATGACCTTGTAGCCCGAGTGCGGCAGCCATTCGAACATGATGCGCTCGTAGGTTTGCTCAAGCGCCTGCACCGGCCCGTAGTGGGGGAACACGGCATAGTTGAGTGGCGGAATTTCGATCACCTCGAAATTGCTCGGCACGTCCTTCTTGGCCGGGACTTCAACACCTGCCAGGTAATCGAATTCGCCGTGATGCGGGTTATGGCACACCCCGTAGGTCACACCGCCGACGCGCTTCTTGATGTCCTTGATACAGGTATCGAACAACTCCCACAGCCGTGGGATATCGCCAACGGTGGCCTTCGAATATCGCCCTTGTACCCCGGCGATCACCAGGGCCTTACCGGCTTCCAGGCGTGAATCCAACGGCTTTTTTGTCTGCTGATCCATACGAACAGTCTCCTTCTTATGAGGGAACAAACCCGCATCGAGTATAGGGGCATATCCGCGTTGTACTCCATGTAGAAAAATTTCCTACGCATCTGGACAACTGGCCATCATCGCCCGTATTGTCTGCCCCGCAGGCCACCGCAGTGGCCGACGTCGCTCGGACGGTTCCGGGCGCTTACGTACCTCGAGGCAACAATGGCAGACCAAGGTTCGCCGCGCCGCTTTGCGCGCATAGATCGACTCCCCCCGTATGTTTTCAATATCACTGCCGAGCTGAAGATGGCTGCGCGTCGGCGCGGCGAAGACATCATCGACTTGAGCATGGGTAATCCTGACGGCGCCACGCCTCCTCATATCGTGGAGAAAATGGTCACCGTCGCCCAGCGTGAAGACACCCACGGCTACTCCACCTCCAAAGGCATTCCGCGCTTGCGCCGGGCGATTTCGCGTTGGTACAAGGACCGTTACGCGGTGGATATCGACCCGGAGTCCGAAGCTATCGTGACCATCGGTTCCAAGGAAGGCCTGGCGCACTTGATGCTGGCCACCCTGGACCAGGGCGATACCGTGCTGGTGCCCAACCCCAGCTACCCGATTCATATCTACGGCGCAGTGATTGCCGGCGCCCAGGTACGTTCGGTGCCGCTGATACCGGGCGTGGATTTCTTCGCAGAGCTGGAGCGCGCGATTCGCGGCTCGATCCCCAAGCCGAAGATGATGATCCTCGGCTTCCCGTCCAACCCGACCGCGCAGTGCGTGGAGCTGGACTTCTTCGAACGGGTGATCGCCCTGGCCAAGCAGTACGACGTGCTGGTGGTGCACGACCTGGCCTACGCCGACATCGTCTACGACGGCTGGAAAGCCCCCTCGATCATGCAAGTACCCGGCGCCAAGGACATTGCGGTGGAGTTTTTCACCCTGTCCAAGAGCTACAACATGGCCGGCTGGCGCATCGGCTTCATGGTGGGCAACCCTGAACTGGTCAACGCCCTGGCACGCATCAAGAGCTACCACGACTACGGCACCTTCACCCCGCTGCAAGTGGCGGCGATTGCGGCGCTGGAAGGCGACCAACAGTGCGTGAAGGACATCGCCGAGCAGTACCGCCAGCGTCGCAATGTGCTGGTCAAGGGCCTGCATGAACTGGGCTGGATGGTGGAGAATCCGAAGGCGTCGATGTACGTCTGGGCCAAGATTCCCGAGCAGTACGCGGCCATGGGCTCGCTGGAGTTTGCCAAGAAACTGCTATTGGAAGCGAAGGTGTGTGTGTCGCCGGGGATCGGCTTTGGTGAGTATGGCGACGATCATGTGCGCTTTGCGCTGATCGAAAACCAGGACCGGATTCGCCAGGCCGTGCGTGGGATTCGCGGGATGTTCAGGGCGGATGCCTTGGTCAGCAAAGCCTGACCTGATCTACCTGAAGAAACCCAATCAATGTGGGAGCTGGCTTNCCAGCTCCCACATTTGATCAGTTCCCGCCCTTGCTTTGGGGTGTGGCTTACACCACCAATGACAGCAACATGATGAAGATCAGCGCCACGATCGACAGAATGGTCTCCATCGCCGTCCAGGTCTTGAACGTCTCGGCCACGGTCATGTTGAAGTACTGCTTGACCAGCCAGAACCCCGCATCGTTGACGTGAGACAGGATCAACGAACCCGCGCCCGTCGCCAGTACCAGCAACTCGCGGTTGACGCCTGGAATCATCCCCACCACCGGCACCACAATGCCCGCGCCGGTAATGGTCGCAACCGTCGCTGAACCGGTGGCAATCCGAATCACCGCCGCCACCAGCCACGCCAGCAGGATCGGGTTGATCTGCGCGTTCACCGCCATATGGCCGATCACGTCGCCCACGCCGCTGGTCACCAGCATCTGCTTGAAGCCACCACCGGCACCGATGATCAGGATGATCGCGGCGGTTGGCGCAAGGCTGGCGTCGAGCAGCTTGAGGATCTGCTTGGAGTGGATGCCCTGACGATGGCCAAAGGTGTACAGCGATAACAGCAAAGCCAGCAACAGTGCGGTGATCGGGTGGCCGATCATGTCCATCCAGTTGCGTACCACGTTGCCTTCGGCGAACGCGATGTCGGCAAAGGTTTTGAGCAGCATCAGGAACACCGGCAGCAGCACGGTGACCAGGGTGATGCTGAAGCTTGGCAGCGACTTGTTATCGGTTTCGCGGGCCAGTTGGTCCACCAGTTCCTGGGACGGGTTGCCCGGGATGTACTTGGCGATGAACGTACCGAAGATCGGGCCGGCGATGATGGCGGTCGGCAGTGCGACGATCAGGCCGTACAGGATGGTCTTGCCGATATCGGCACCGAACACGCCGATGGCCAGCAGCGGGCCCGGGTGCGGTGGCACCAGGCCGTGCACCGCCGAGAGGCCAGCGAGCAGCGGGATACCGATCTTGATCAACGACACGCCGGTACGCCGGGCGACGATAAACACCAGCGGGATCAGCAAAACAAAGCCGATTTCGAAGAACAGCGGGATGCCCACCAGGAACGCGGCGAACATCATGGCCCACTGGACCTTCTCTTTGCCGAAGGCGCGGATCAGGGTCTGGGCGATCTGATCGGCACCGCCGGACTCGGCCATCATCTTGCCGAGCATCGTGCCCAGCGCGAGGATGATGCCGACAAAGCCGAGCACCCCGCCGAAACCGTCCTGGAACGCCTTGATGATCTTGTCCACGGGCATGCCCGAGGTCAGGCCGAGGAAACCGGCCGCGATGATCAGTGCAATGAATGGGTGCACCTTGAACTTGGTGATCAGTACGATCAACCCGATGATAGTGACTACTGCATCTAGCAGCAGGTAAGACTCGTGGGACATGCCAAACATGGGGGGTCTCTCCTGTTTGTTGTTGTTATTAAAGCGGGTGTTGAACTTCCTGCCGGGGATAGCGCTATCTTTTCCGGCAAAAAATTAATGAGTAGGTTCAAAGCCGTGCTTGCGCCACCAGGTATGGGTCTGCGCGGCCAGCTCCTCGACGCTGTCTTCACTGGCGTTCAAGGCCAGGGTCAGCGGCTCACCCTTGGGCGATTCAAGGGTGGCGAACTGGCTGTCGATCAGGCTCGCCGGCATGAAATGGCCGGGGCGGTGAGACACGCGGTCGGCGGCGACTTCGCGGGTCAGCTCTAGGAAGACAAAACCCAGGCCCGGCGCAGCTTCGCGCAGGTGGTCACGGTATTTTTTCTTCAGGGCCGAACAGGTCAGTACAGGATGCTCGCCCGCTTTCAACGCACGACGCAGTTCATCGCACAGGATATCGAGCCAGCCGGCGCGGTCGTCGTCGTTGAGGGGGTGGCCGGCGCTCATCTTTTCGATGTTCGCGGCAGGATGAAAGCTGTCGCCTTCAATGGCAGTGGCGCCGTTAAGGGCGCACAGGGCTTGGCTGACGCTGGACTTGCCACAGCCGGAAACACCCATGATGACCAGGGCGGTAACAGGTTGACTCATGAAACACCTCAGGACGCAGATAGCGCTACCTTTGCATAGCGTAAGGCTAGTGCAAAAACAGGCTTTTCCCGCGCCGACTTGTCATTTTTATGGAGTGACGCGTGCATCCGTTCCAACAGATTGACTTCAAGAGCTGGACAGGATCAGGCAACCCTTTATCCAAGAATTTGCAGCCCTTTGGAGACAGCGCTACCTTAGTGCCTCGATTTTTGTTTGGCAAGCCGCCTGATGACCTCCAAGAACGATAAAAATACCCGCACGACGGGCCGCCCTACCCTCAATGAAGTTGCGCGCCTGGCCGGCGTCAGCCCGATCACGGCCTCCCGTGCCCTGCGCGGTATCAGTACCGTGGCTACAGAACTGGTTGAAAAAGTGCAACAGGCCGCCGCCGAACTGAGCTACGTGGTCAACCCCGCCGCCCGCGCCCTGGCCTCGGCGCAGAGCCATTCGGTGGTGGTGCTGGTTCCGTCACTGTCCAATCTGCTGTTTATCGAAACCCTCGAAGCTATCCATCAGGTACTGCGGCCCAAGGGCTTTGAAGTACTGATCGGCAACTCCCATTATTCGCGCGATGAAGAAGAAGACCTGCTGCGCAACTACATGGCCTACCAGCCACGGGGTTTGTTGCTGACCGGTTTTGACCGCACCGAAAGCGCGCGACGAATGGTCGAGGCCAGCAATGTGCCCTGTGTGTACATGATGGATCTGGACCCCAATGCCGGGGTGAACTGTGTGGGCTTCTCGCAACTGGCCGCCGGCGAGACCGCGGCGGCGCACTTGCTGTCCCGGGGGCGCAAGCGCCTGGCCTATATCGGCGCACAACTGGACCAACGCACCTTGCTGCGTGGCGAAGGCTTCCGCCGCGCCTTGCAACAGGCCGGCATGTACGATCCGGCGCTGGAGCTGCTGACGCCACGCCCGTCTTCCGTGGGCCTGGGAGGCGAACTGTTTTTGCAACTGCTGGCCGCCCATCCGGATGTAGACGCGGTCTTCTTCGGCAACGACGACCTGGCCCAGGGCGCCCTGCTCGAAGCCCTGCGCCATGGCATCAAGGTGCCTGAACGTGTGGCGGTGCTGGGCTTCAACGACCTACCCGCCTCGTCATTCATGGTGCCGCGCCTGAGCAGCATCAGCACCCCACGGGAAGCGATCGGACGTCGAGCAGCAGAGCATCTGCTGACGATCATGGCGGGCAACAAGGTGGCCAAGCCAGTGGTGGATATGGGGTTTGAGTTGCAGGTGCGCGAGAGCACCTGAACGTCGAGCCGAACGCAATCAATGTGAGAGCTGGCCATGTAGTGTCCACAGAATCAGCGCCTGGCACAGATCCCCTGTGGGAGCGGGCTTGCTCGCGAAGGCGGTGGGTCAGTCAACGCATCTTCAACTGAACCACCGCTTTCGCAGGCAAGCCAGCTCCCACATTTTCGGCCGTGCCCGCTTCACACCCTCGCCGCCGTGTCCGGCCCCTGCTAGATTGGTCACTCTCTTAGATGCCAGGGAAGCACCATGGGCCATTCACTGAAAATTTTGGGTCGTACCTCTTCAATCAACGTGCGAAAAGTACTGTGGACCTGCCAGGAGTTGGGCATCGACTACGTGCGCGAAGACTGGGGCATCGGTTTCAAGCCTACCCAATCCCCCGATTTCCTCGCCTTGAACCCCAACGCCCAGGTGCCAGTGCTGATCGACGACCATGGCGTGCTATGGGAGTCCAATACCATCTGCCGCTACCTTGTCGGCCTCTATCAGCGCCATGACTTGCTACCCATTGAGCCTGCCTTGCGTGCACGGGTCGAACAGTGGATGGACTGGCAAGCCACCGAACTCAACCCTTCGTGGGGCTATGCGTTCCACGCACTGGTGCGTCAAAACCCGGACTATCAGGACCCGCAACGCATCCAGGCGGGTGTGCAGGCCTGGAATGACAAGATGGCCTTGCTAGAACAACAGTTGACCAAGACCGGCGCCTACGTGGCTGGCGAAGAGTTCACCCTCGCTGACATCTTGATAGGCCTTTCGGTACATAGGTGGCAGATGACACCCATGGAGCGGCCACCCTACCCCGCCATCGCGGCGTATTACCAACGCCTCAGCCAGCACGCCGGCTTCAAGACGTTCGCGCTCGACGGCCACAATTAGAGAAGCAGTTGCGCACGTTAAGCTCCAAGCCCAATAGCGGTTTGGCTTAAAGCTCGAAGCTTCCAACTCGCCCAACTGAAGGTTATTCATGCCCCCACTCGCCGCCTGCGTCTCAGACCCCACCCGCGCCGCCCACATCAGCGCCCGCATCGACCGCCTGCCCGCCGTCGCCACTATTTGGCGCCTGGTGGCGTTACTCTCCATCGGCGGTTTTTTCGAGCTGTATGACCTATTCCAAACCGCCTATATCAGCCCTGGCCTGATCAGCGACGGGATTTTTCATACCGGCAGCGAAGGTGTTTTCGGTTTCTCCGACCAAGCCGCTTTCGCCTCGGCCACGTTCCTCGGCCTGTTCCTCGGCGCCAGCCTGCTCAGCCCCATCGCTGACCGCTTCGGGCGACGCGCTATTTTCACCTTTGCGTTGGTCTGGTACACGGTGGCCACGGTGTTGATGGGCATTCAAACCTCGGCCGTGGGCATCATCTGCATGCGCTTTCTGGTAGGCATTGGTCTTGGCATCGAACTGGTGACCATCGACGCCTACCTGTCGGAGCTGGTGCCCAAACGTATGCGCAGTTCGGCGTTTGCCTTTGCGTTTTTTATCCAGTTTCTGTCCGTACCGGCCGTGGCGTTGATGTCGTGGTGGCTGGTGCCACAGGCGCCGTTCGGTATCGCCGGGTGGCGCTGGGTGGTGTTGAGCAGTGCAGTGTTTGCATTGTTTATCTGGCAACTGCGCAAGCGCCTGCCGGAGTCACCGCGCTGGCTTGCACAAAAGGGACGCTTCGAAGAGGCCGACACGATCCTGAACAACCTGGAGGCACGCTGCCGAAAGGATCACGGCAAGCCGCTGGACGAACCGGAACCCGAAGCGATCAGCGTGCAGGGCAATGGCCGTTTCGCCGATATCTGGCAGCCGCCCTACCGTCGCCGCGCCTTGATGCTGATCGTGTTTCATGTATTCCAGGCCATCGGTTTCTTCGGCTTCGGCAACTGGCTGCCGGCCTTGCTCTCGGGCCAGGGTGTCAGCGTGACCCACAGCCTGCTCTACGCCTTCATCATCACCCTCGCCTACCCGCTGGGTCCGCTGTTGTTCGTCAAGGTGGCCAACCGCTTCGAGAACAAATGGCAAATCGTCGGCTCGGCCATGGGTGCAGTGATCTTCGGCAGCCTGTTTGCCCTGCAAACCACAGCGTTAGGGCTGATTTTCTGCGGGGTGATGATCACCTTCTGCAATGCGTGGCTGAGCTTCAGTTATCACTCGTACCAGAGCGAATTGTTCCCCACCAATATCCGTGCGCGAGCGGTCGGGTTCTGCTATTCGTTCAGCCGTTTATCCACGGTGTTCAGCAGCCTGTTGATCGGTTTTATCCTCGAACACCTGGGCACGCCGGGCGTGTTGGCGTTTATTGCCAGCAGCATGTTGATCGTGATGATTACCATCAGTTGGTTTGGGCCGCGCACGCGCAACCTGGCCCTGGAGAACATCGCTCACTGACGGCAACGGTTGGCCGCACAAGGAGAAGGCTTGCCGCGTCGACGACGCCAGCCCCAGTAAACACTGGGGTCTGGCAACCGGCACAGTATTTGCTCCAGCTGTCGCACCGTCTGTTTTCATAGGTGAACGATCATGCTGGTTAACAACACTCAAGCGGCGTCGAACGTGCAACAGATCACGCGACCCGACATGGACCCCGCCAACGCCGCCGCCAGTGCGCTGTACAGCGGCGCCCTGCAGGCTGCGCAACACAGCGTGACAGTGCCCGCCGCGCAGAGGGAATTGGACAAGGCCAGCGATCGCATCGACGAAGCCTTCGCCAAGACTCGCGTGCAGTTACAGGCCACAACTAATGGGGCACGTACCGAGTTCACCGAATACATGAGCAAGACCCCAGCCGAACGTATTCGTGAACAGTTACTCAAGGAACAAGGGCTGACCGAAGAACAGGTGCAGGCGATGCCCCAGGACAAACAAGACGCCATCGCCAAACAAGTGGCCGAGCGTTTGAAGGAGCAGCAACAGCAGCAGGTGGCGGAGAAAGCCACTGCTTCGCCAGGCCAGACACTTAAAGAAACCTTGGCCGCGATCTAAACAGGTGCGAGCTGGCTTGCCTGCGATGCAAACAACTCGGTGGATCTGCAGGACCGAGGTGATGCTATCGCTGGCAAGCCTGCTCCCACATAGAGCGGGGTCTGCGCTATTGCAATTGCAACGTCGAATTGAACTGACTGATCGCATCCACCACATGCCGTGACCCTTCCTGGATCTCCAGGATCACCTGCCCCGCCTCGTTCGCCAACTCCACGCCCAGGCCCGTACGGCTCAAGCTCGACTGCATGCTCGACACGGCGCTCAACGACAGGTCATGGTTCTTGCGCACCACGTCCACGATCTCAACGGTGGCCTGGCTGGTGCGAGCGGCAAGGCTGCGCACTTCATCGGCGACCACCGCGAACCCACGCCCGTGCTCGCCCGCCCGCGCGGCTTCAATCGCCGCATTCAGGGCCAGCATGTTGGTTTGTTCGGCAATGCTGCGGATGGTTTGCACGATGGCGCCGATGATGTCCGACTGTTTGCTCACCGCATCGATGCTCTGCGCCGCCTGGTTAAGGTCGTGGGACATGGCTTCAATGATCTGCACCGTTTGCTGCACTACCTGCGAGCCCTTGCGGGCGCAGGCATCGTTCTGTACCGAAGTGGCGTGGGCCGAGTCGGCGGCCGTGCGCAGGGTGCTGACTTGCTCGGTGATATCGCTGGCGAACTTCACCACTTTGTACAAGCGCCCATGGGTGTCGAAGATGGGGTTGTAAGAGGCTTCCAGAAACAGGGTCTTGCCGTATTTGTTTTTACGTTCGAAGCGGTGGGAGTGAAACTCACCGCGATTGAGTGAAGCCCAGAACGCCTTATACGCCGGGGACTCGACTTCGCTGCGGTGGCAAAACATGCTGTGATGCTGGCCGATGATTTCTTCGCGCGTGTACTGCACCGTGCGCAGGAAGTTGTCGTTGGCATTGAGGATCTGGCCCTGGGGAGTGAATTCGATTACCGCCATGGAACGGCTGATGGCGTCGATCAGACTTTGATTTTCGTGTTCGTGATGGACCCGTGCGGAAATATCCGCCGCCACCTTGATCACACTGCGTACCTGATGGTCGCTGTCCAGCACCGGCAAATAGCTGGCTTCCAGCCACACTTGCTCACCGCGCTTGTTAAGGCGCATGAAGGTGCCGCTGAGCGCCTCGCCTCGCGCCAGATCGCGCCACAACTGGTGGTAGGCATCGGTGTGGGTATACGCCTCCTCGCAAAACAGGCGGTGATGTTTGCCACGGATCTCCTCGACGCTGTAGCCCATGGTTTGGCAAAAGCGTTCGTTGGCATTCAGGATCACTCCCGTGCGGTCGAACTCGATCATCGCCATGGAGCGACTGATGGCGGCAAGCTTGGCGTTGGCTTCGGTGAGGGCACAGGAAAAACGCTGGATTTCTTGCAGGTCGGATTTGTGCTGGCGGTTGAACATGGTCAGATCACCCTAGATTCCCGGCGCCTGGAGGGCGCATTCCATTCATACGTTGGATATTTCTGGTACACCTGCATGGGGAAATAACCATTGGAAACGCTTTATCGGCCAAGCGTCGTTAACGGTTCTGGGTGAGCATAGACAGGCCTTGGCACTCTGCAAGGCCACTAATCCGCCAGCATTGCTGCTCATGGATGATCAAGGGGCTTGAAGACAGCCTGCTGCACATCGACTTTTTTCGGGATCAGGCCGTTGGCAAAAAACAGGTCGGCGGTGCGTTGCTGGTTGGCAATGTCGATGGCCGCCAAGGGGCGGATCGGCTCGGGCGAGCGATGTTCGAAGTAGCTTTTGACCACCGCCGGTTGCAGGCCCAGGGTGCCGGCCATCAGCGTGATGCTCGCGTCAGGCTCATCAAGCGACAGCCGCTGCGCCTTGCCAAGCGTCTGGATAATCGTGGCAACGGCCTCTGGGTGCTGCTTGGCAAACGGGTGGTTGACCACGAAGAAACTGCCCGCAGGGTTCAACCCTTGCCCGTCCCGCAGCACGCGTGCCGAGCCGTCGATCACGGCGGCCGAGTAGTACGGGTCCCACACCACCCATGCGTCCACCTTGCCTTGTTCGAACGCGGCGCGGCCGTCGGAAGGCGACAGGTACACCACATTCACATCCTTCCACTGCAACCCGGCGTGCAGCAGGCTTTTGAGGAACAGGTTGTGTGCACTGGAGCCCTTGAGCAATGCCACGCGCTTGCCCTTGAGTTCGGCCACGTTCTGCACGGTACTGGCCTTGGGCACCAGCACTGCTTCGGCCTTGCCCTCGTTGGGCTCGACGGCAAAATACTGCAAGTCGATCCCGGCTGCCTGGGCGAAGATCGGCGGGATATCGCCAATATTGCCGATGTCCAGGCTGCCGGCGTTGAGCGCTTCGATCAGCGGCGGGCCACCGAGAAATTCGGTCCACTGCACCTGGGTGCCCGGCAGTGCGGCTTCGAAGAGCTTGTGCTCACGGGCGAGCACCATGCTGACCGAGCTTTTCTGGTAGCCGATGCGCAGCGTGGAAGGTTCGGCCGCCGAGGTGGGTTGCGCCAGTACTGCCAATGCCAGCAGCGAACTGCCCAGCAGGTGTCTGATTGCTTTCATAAGTTGCCTCTTGGTGGTTCGATCAGATTCAAAGTGAGCACAGGAAGTGTGGGAGCTGGCTTGCCTGCGATGGCGGCCTGACATGGCCAGAGGTGTTGGCNCCGCTATCGCAGGCAAGCCAGCTCCCACATTTGATCGGGGTGGGATTCAAGTCCGGTAACAGCGCGGGCCATGTAGTCACTGACCGAGCGCTGGGAAATCCCCAGTTCGGCAGCGATCTGGGGGTACGTCAGGCCGTTGACGCGGGACAACAGGAACGTCGTCTTGACCTTGGCCGGCAAGCGGTCGAGCGAGAGATCGATGGCTTGGAGGGCTTCGAGTACCTGCGCCCGGTCCTCGGCGCAGGCTGCATCGTCATCCAGCACAGCGAGGTAGGCACGCTCCAGGTCACGCCGGCGCCACACCTGGTACACCAGGCGCTGGGCAATGGTGGTGAGCAATGCGCGGGGCTGTCGTATCGGCGCTACCTGAGGTGCACTCAAGAGCTGGACAAACGCGTCGACGGCGATGTCTTCGGCGTGGGCACGGGAGTTGAGGTAGCGGTGCAAGCGGCTGCACAGCCAAGGGTAATGAATGCGAAACAATGAGCCCACGTAGTCGCTGTGAGCACGATCGGCGCCGGACATAGTGGCTCCTTCTGAGTAGGTTGCGCGGTATGTCCGGTGTTCCGGTGAAGCAATCCTAGCAAGGCTACTTATGCTTTAATAATATTTAAAACGCATTTTTATATAACCTTATTGAAGTACCGGATAGCCGTTGCTGGCGGCTTTGCGCTGGTAATCCAACACCACCTGGTAGTCATCTTCGCTGGCAGGAAGCACAGCTCGCACACCGAGGGTTTGCGCCACCTGCGGCAGGTCCTGCAACGCCAGGTTCATCGCCTCCCGAATCTGCGCTACCTGCGCATCGCTCAAGCCCAGCGCGCCTATGTAAGGCAAAGTCGGGCTCGGCGCGCTGCGGGCGATGACGCGTAGGCCCGCGACCTCTGCTGGGGCGAATCGGGCGAGGTAGTCGTAGGTGACGCTGTCAATGGCGGCGAGGTCGGCGCGGCCTTCACGCAGCCAGCGCAAGCTCTCGCGATGGGCACCGCTGATGCCGACGCTGGCGAAGAAACGCCCGTCGCGCTGCAACGGCGCCAGGCAGTCACGCAGCAGGTTCATACCGCTGTTGGAGTCGTGGCCGTTGATCACGCCGCGGCTCTGGTAGAACTGCGCCAGGCGGGTACGCGGGTTGTCAGCGCGGGTCAACAGCAGGCTGCAATGTTCGCCGTGGCTGCTGTGGGCCAACTCGTAACGGGGGCGCCCAATGATGCGCACCTGGCCGCGCAGTTGGGTCATCAGCGGGTAGCCGCAGGTTTGGCTGACGAGCAATTGCGGCGCCAGCCACAGGCCGCGCAAGTCGAGGTGGTCGGCATCAAGACGATGCAGCTTCAAGCGCTCAAGGATGCGCGCCAGCCAGTATTGATTGGCCTGCTGGATGGGCTCGGGCGCAACGTACATGCGCAGGTCGGCGTAGTGCTCACTCATGGTCGCCTCTCAGGCAAACGGGTGCAGGGGACTGTCGATGGCCTTGAGGCCGTGACGGCTGATCAACTGGCCGTAGCCATGCACCAGGAAACCACCGCTGCGCGCCAGCCACTGCTCGCGCCGGGCACGGTACACCCTGGGCAGCAGGTACCACGGCAACTTTGGCAGATCGTGGTGCACCAGGTGCAGATTGTTGTTGAGAAACAGCCAGGCCCAGGGCCAGGATGCTTCGTTGAGCACTGTGCGCTGTTCCGGCCGAGGATGGGGGCGGTGCTCATAGTAGGAACGGATCGAGGCCAGGGACAAGGCTGGCACGCTGACCAGCAGCAGGTAGTGCCACACCGCAAGCGCGCTGTAGTAGGCGATGAAACTCAGCATCAGCACAGTGACGGCGCCGTGGGCCAGCCACATCGGCCATACCTGGGGCAGGCGTTGAAACTCGTGACGTGCCAACCGGCCAATCGCCAACGGCGCAGCCAGCAGGAAGCGGCCAAGCACGGTCTTGGTCAGCCAATGCACGCCACGTTCGAACAGTGAGCTGTTGTTCCATTGCTGCTGATTGAGGTAGCGGCTTTCCGGGTCGATGCCCGGCAGGGTCAGGTCATGGTCGTTATGGTGCAACAGGTGGCTGTCGCGGTACAGCGTGTAGGGATACCACACCGCGAAAGGGGCATAGCCGAGGAGTTTATTCAGCCATAACGAACGGGTCGGGTGGCCGTGGAGCAATTCGTGCTGCACCGATAGCCACAGGGTCAGCAGCGGAATCAGCAGCAACATGCTCAGCCACACGCCCAGCCACCGGCTGCCAAGGATCACCGCAAACCAGCCGGCATACACGCCGATCAACAGCAGCCAGGTCGGCCACTCGGTTCTTGCCACAAAGGTCGTCGCCAGGGCTTCGATTTCCCGGCGGTGGGTCGGATCAAGGTAATTGGCCATCGGCAGCTCAGAGCAGGTGTTTCCTGCTCTGTGCAATGAGGCGGGAAAATCTTGCAGATCGTTTGGTTCTAAGCGTGTAACTCAGTGACCGAACAGGCCTGCTTCGGATTTTTTGGTCTTCTTGTCCGCGCGTTTTTCATCCGCGGTCTTTGCCGGTTTTTTCTTCGCGGCTTTCTTTGAATCCATACCTTTGGCCATGATGCATGCTCCACTAACAGGGGATGTAGCACTGGGTATACCACCTATTGCCCGGCAGAAGGCGCTTATAATCCCCTGCCCTGGATAATGCTTGTCTGAACCCCATGCCCCCAATGCACATCGAACCGCTGGCCGAGCCTCTGTGGCCACTGCTGAACAAGTTTTACCGCAGCCACAATTCATCGATGAAGGCGCTCAAGGGCGGCCGTTTGTGGGTAGTGCGAGATGCCGAGATCGTGGCCGGCTTGTGCTTGAGCCCGGTGATGGGTGGGCAGTGGCTGACGGGGGTGTTTGTGGCGCCGACTTATCGTGGCCAGCAGCTGGCGGCGCGACTGATTGGCGAGGCCGTGGCAGGTTGTGAGGGGACGGTCTGGTTGCTGTGCCATCCGGACCTGGAAGGGTTGTATCAGGGCATGGGGTTCAGCCAGGACACGGTTTTGCCGCAATCGCTGAGTGAGCGGCTGGTGCGTTACAAGCGCAATAAACCGATGATTGCGATGGGGCTCAATGCCCCAAAACACTGATCCAATGTGGGAGCTGGCTTGC
>NZ_JBQEQE010000027.1:9581-41125 GCF_052046095.1 Pseudomonas sp. 22072 | reverse complement strand
ATCGCAGGCAAGCCAGCTCCCACAGTTGAACTGTGAGTGTGTCAGAAGGGCTATTCGTCAGCCGTTGGGTCCAGCTCCGGGAACATCACTTCAATAAATCCGAATTTGCTGAAGTCGGTAATCCGCGAGGGGTACAGCCGGCCGATCAAATGGTCGCACTCATGCTGCACCACCCGCGCATGGAAGCCGTCGGCAAAACGTACGATCGGCTCGCCTTTGGGGTCGAACCCTTCGTAGCGGATCTGCTGGTAACGGTTCACGGCGCCGCGCAGGCCGGGCACTGACAGGCAACCCTCATAGCCCTCTTCCTGCAGCGGGCTGAGCGGTGTGATCAGCGGGTTGATCAAGATGGTCTGCGGCACAGGCGGCGCGTCCGGGTAGCGTTCGCTGGCCTCGAAACCGAAGATCACCAGTTGCAGGTCCACGCCAATCTGCGGCGCCGCCAGGCCAACGCCGCCCACGTGCTCCATGGTCTGGAACATATCGTCGATCAGTTGCCACAACTCCGGGCTGTCAAACATCTCCGGCGGCACCGGCGGGGCGATACGCAGCAGGCGCTCGTCGCCCATTTTCAGGATTTCACGGATCATTGTTCAGGCTCGGTCATGGGCTTGGAGTGGTCCCGGCCTAGGCCTGAGACGTGTTGTTTTTCATCGGTGTGGCCCGGCTCGCCTATTTCCTTCTCACCGGGGTCCTTGCCCTCGGCAGACATATGCTCGATCACCGCGTTCATCTCCGCGCCCAGCAGCAGTACGGCGGCAGAGATGTAGAAATACAGGAGCAAGACAATGATCGCACCGATACTGCCATACATGGCGTTGTAGTCCGCGAAGGTCTTGACGTAGTAGCCAAAGCCCAGGGAGGCGACGATCCATACCACCACGGCCAAGACGGAGCCGGGGGTGATAAAGCGAAATTCCTGCTCGACGTCCGGCATCACGTAGTACATGAGGGCCACGGCGAACATCAGCAAGATCACAATCAGCGGCCAGCGCAGGATGGTCCACAGCGTGACCACGAATTCCTGCATGCCAATCTGCCCGGCCAGCCACTCCATGACTTGCGGGCCCAGCACCATCAGCGCGGCGGCCGCCAGCAGCATGCCGGCGATACCCACGGTGTAGAAAATCGACAGCGGGAAACGCTTCCAGATCGGCCGACCTTCAACCACATCGTAGGCGGCGTTCATGGCGCTCATCATCAGGCGCACGCCCGCAGAGGCCGTCCACAGGGCGATAACGATACCCACCGAGAGCAAGCCGCCCTTGGACTGCTGCAACTGATCGATCACCGGGTTGACCTGTTCCAGCGCCTGGGGTGGCAACACCAGCTCCGATTGCAGGCGCAGCCAACTGAAGAAGTCGGGCAAATGCAGGAAGCCGATCAGGGCAATGAGGAACAGCAGGAACGGAAACAAAGAGAACAGCATCTGGTAGGCCAGTGCCGAGGCGTAGGTAGGCATCTCGTCATCGACGAATTCCTTGATGGTGCGTACCAGCACCTTGTGCAGCTTGAGACCATCGAGTACTGGAAAAAGCATAGCGTCTCCTTTCGCCGCAAAAGAGGTTGAGTTCGTGGGCGACTCAGGGGCCGTTTTCTACATCAAAGTAGCCCATTTGGCGACTTTGAAACAATTTCGAAAGTTTAGTTGCAGCACCGGATACAAAAACGGCCATCCGTGGATGGCCGTCGGGCTGCTGGGGTCAGCCAGCCAGGACGTGTTACTCAGTGGCTTTTTTCACTGCGTCCTTGGTCTTGCCCACTGCTTGCTGAGCTTCGCCTTTTTTCTCTTGGATCACGCCTTCAGCACGCAGCTTGTCATTGTCTGTGACTTTACCGACGCCTTGCTTGATGTTACCGACAGCTTCGTTCGCCAAGCCCTTTACCTTATCGGAAGTGCTGCTCATGGTATTACTCCTGATAACAATCAAATGGTTTTTGGTCACTACGTAGCGGTTGACCCGAAGCGCAACGGCAGAGTTTCAATTATTTTTGCGCAAGCATTTCATCGAAAGCGGCAGGTTTGGCTTTATGTTTTGCAGCCAACCCACGAGAATGCCCGGCACATTCAGGCTGCAACGCTGGATAACAGATCCCGTAGGAAGGTTATGAAACTCAATAAAGCACAGGCCATTGCCCGCAGAAACCAGGAACTGGGCGGTGCCGTACTCGGCGTCAACAACTGCCACTTCACCGACCTGGACCGCAAACGCAACATCTGGTGGTTCGACCTGCCGGTGGGGCGTATTGCCGTGGGCCAGTACGAGTGGATCCACCTGTTGATGCACAACGCCGACACCGACCAGTTGCTGCACCTGAAGGTGCCGACCGTGTTCCTGCGTGAAAAACTCGAAGGGCTGGTGGTACGCAATGCGGGCAAGCGCAAGCCGGAGATTACCCTGGAGCTAAGCGCGGATAAGGACTCGTTCTTGAAGGACGTACGCCCCGCCGGTGCGGGTGTGAGCTTCGCGCAGTTCGCGTTGTAAGCCCGGTAACCCTGTGGGAGCGGGCTTGCCCGCGATGGCAGTGAGTCAGGCGATACAGCAATGGCTGCTGTAGCGCTATCGCAGGCAAGCCAGCTCCCACGGGGGTAAGTGTTTCGCCAGCGCCCTCATAAAAAACCCCGCATCGGCGGGGTTTTTTATGGGTTACTTTTTAAGACCGAGTTTCTTCAGTTCTTCATCACGCAATTCACGCCGCAGGATCTTGCCCACGTTGGTGGTCGGCAGCGCATCACGGAACTCCACGGCCTTGGGCACTTTGTAGCCGGTGACGTTGGCGCGCATGTGCTCCATCACCTGGTCCTTGGTCAGGGTAGCCCCTGGCTTGACCACGATGAACAACTTGATGTGCTCGCCGGATTTTTCATCCGGTACGCCGATAGCCGCACACTGCAGCACACCCGGCAGGCCCGCCAGCACGTCTTCCAGCTCGTTGGGGTAGACGTTGAAGCCGGAGACCAGAATCATGTCCTTCTTGCGGTCGACGATACGCATGTAGCCGTCTGGCTGGATGATCGCGATGTCGCCGGTCTTCAGCCAACCCTCGCTGTCAAGCATCTCGTCGGTAGCTTCCTGGCGCTGCCAGTAGCCCTTCATCACTTGCGGACCTTTCACGCACAACTCGCCAGTTTCGCCCAGTGCAAGCTCGGTACCGTCGTCGGCGATGACTTTACACGCGGTGGAAGGCACCGGAATGCCGATGGTGCCGATCTGGATGTGCTGGATCGGGTTGACCGTGGCCACCGGGCTGGTTTCGGTCATGCCGTAGCCTTCGCAGATCGCGCAGCCGGTCACGGCCTTCCAACGCTCCGCCGCCGCCAGCTGCAACGCCATGCCGCCCGATAGGGTGACCTTCAGCGCAGAGAAGTCCAGCTTGCGGAAACCTTCGTTGTTGCACAGTGCCACGAACAGGGTGTTGAGGCCGACGAAGCCGCTGAACTTCCACTTCGACAGTTCCTTGACCATCGTCGGCAGGTCGCGCGGGTTGCTGATCAGGATGTTGTGGTTGCCGATCAGCATCATCGCCATGCAATGAAAGGTGAAGGCATAGATGTGGTAGAGCGGTAGCGGCGTGATCAGGATCTCGCAGCCTTCATTGAGGTTGGAGCCCATCAGCGCCTTGCATTGCAGCATGTTGGCGACGAGGTTGCGGTGGGTCAGCATCGCGCCCTTGGCCACGCCGGTGGTACCGCCGGTGTATTGCAACACGGCCACATCGCCGCTGGCCGGGCTGGCATCGTTGACCGGCTGGCCATGGCCCTTGGCGAGTACGTCGTTGAACTTGATGGCCTGGGGCAGATGATAGGCCGGGACCATTTTCTTTACGTATTTGATCACGCTGTTGATCAGCACGCGCTTGAACGGCGAGAGCAGGTCGGCAACTTCGGTGACGATCACGTGCTTGACGGCGGTCTTGGGCACGACTTTTTCAGCCAGGTGCGCCATGTTGGCCAGGCAAACCAGGGCCTTGGCCCCCGAATCATTGAATTGGTGTTCCATCTCCCGCGCGGTATACAGCGGGTTGGTGTTGACCACGATCAGGCCGGCGCGGATCGCACCGAATACAGCGACGGGGTATTGCAGAACGTTGGGCAGTTGCACGGCGATTCGATCGCCAGGCTTCAAATCGGTATGCTGTTGCAGATACGCGGCGAATGCGCCGGACAATTCGTACAGTTCACCGTAGGTGATTGTCTTGCCCAGGTTGCTGAAAGCCGGTTTGTTGGCGAAGCGCTGGCAGGACTGCTTCAGTACCGCCTGAATATTCGGATACTCGTCTGGATTGATCTGTGCAGCAATCCCGGCGGGGTACTTATCCTTCCAAAAGTCTTCATTCATGGAAGCCCACTCCTCAGCGACGCGAATTCATCATCGCATTTGATGCGATTATTATTGGTGTATGTTTTTAGGTGAGTCTGGCGCTTTCAAGCAGGCCTAGAAGTCACAAAGCGCGCCGAGAGTAGCAGCTTTGCCAAGGGCCGCCTAGAGCCAAAAGAGGCCCCTACAGTCATAAACATGACTCAAGAACATCCAATGGTCACTTTTAGAGCAAAAATTCTATAACTCCAGAAATGGCTCTAGAACAGGCTCTCACGGGCGAAAAATACAGTGTGGGAGCTGGCTTGCCTGCGATAGCGATGGATCAGTCAATTCAACAGGCGACTGAAACACTGCTATCGCGGGCAAACCAGCTCCCACATTTTTGTACCCTATTTCAATTCAAGCGATGTCGCGCAGCTCCCGGCGCAGAATTTTCCCCACCGGCGTCATCGGCAACGACTCTCTCAACACAATATGCTTGGGCACCTTGTACCCCGTGAAGTTGGCCTTGCAGTACGCCTTCAGTTCCTCGAGGCTCACCCCCTGGGCCCGTGCCACCACGAACAGCTTCACCGCCTCCCCCGTGCGCTCGTCCGGTACGCCGATCACGGCGCAGTTGGCCACGGCCGGGTGGGCCATGATCACGTCTTCGATTTCGTTGGGGTACACGTTGAAACCCGAGACGATGATCAAATCCTTCTTGCGATCCACAATACTGATGTAGCCATCGGTGTCGATCACCGCAATATCACCGGTCTTCAACCAGCCATCGGCGTCCAGGGTTTCGGCGGTGGCGGCCGGTTGCTGCCAGTAGCCCTTCATCACTTGTGGGCCCTGGATGCACAGCTCGCCGCGCTCGCCCAACGGCAGTTCTTGCCCCAGCTCATCCACGACCTTCATCGCCGTACCCGGCACCGGGATGCCCACGGTACCCAGGCGCGACAGGCCGCCGTAGGGGTTGGTACTGGCCACTGGCGAGGTTTCGGTGAGGCCGTAGCCTTCGCCGATGGCGCAGCCGGTCACCGCTTTCCAGCGTTCCGCCGTGGCCTTGACCAGGGCGGTGCCGCCGGAGTTGGTAATCTTCAGGTGGGAGAAATCCAGGGTCTTGAAATCCGGGTGGTCCATCAGCGCCACAAACAGTGTGTTGAGCCCCAACAGGCCGGAGAACTGCCACTGTTTGAGCTCCTTGATAAACCCGCCGATGTCCCGTGGGTTGGTGATCAGCACGTTGTGGTTACCGGAGACCATCATGCACATGCAATTGGCCGTGAATGCATAGATGTGGTACAGCGGCAGCGGTGCAATCATCACCTCCTGCCCTTCCTTGATCAGCGGATGGCCGTCGTCGCCCAGTTGCGACATGCACGCCCGCACTTGCTGCATGTTCGCCACCAGGTTGCCGTGAGTGAGCATCGCGCCCTTGGCCAGCCCAGTGGTGCCGCCGGTGTATTGCAGCACGGCGACGTCGTCCAGGGTCACCGGATGGCGCGTCACTCCAAGGCCCGCGCCCATGCGCAGGGCGCGCTTGAACGAAACCGCCCGCGGCAGGTGGTAGGCCGGGACCATCTTCTTGACTTTGTCGACCACGGTGTTGACCAGCCAGCCTTTGGCGGCGGGCATGAAATCGCCCATCCTGGCTTCGATCAGGTAGTCGATGTCCGTGTCGGTGCATACCTCCTGCACACGTGAACCGAACAGGTTGAGGTAGACCAGCGCCCGCACACCGGCATCCTTGAACTGATGGCGCATCTCGCGCGGCGTATAAAGCGGGTTGGTGTTGACCACGATCAGCCCGGCGCGCAGTGCGCCGAACACCGCAACCGGGTAATGCAGCACGTTGGGCAGCTGCACCGCGATGCGCTCGCCGGGCTTGAGGTCGGTGTGCTGCTGCAGGTAACCGGCAAACGCCGCACTCTGGCGCTCAAGCTCGGCGTAGGTGAGGGTAATGCCCATGCTGCTGAATGCCGGACGGTCGGCAAAGGTCTTGCAGGAACGCTCGAAGACCTCGATCACCGACTTGTAGGTGCTGAGGTCGATGGCATTGGGGACTCCCGCCGCGCGTTTGTCATTCCAGAAATCAGGTTGCATTATTCTTGTCCTCTTTACCTGAGTGTGTCCGGCCGCTGCCATGCAGATGTGCAGCAATAAGAAGCGGAGCTTTGGGGAAGTTAGCAGCTATGGCCAAACAGGCAAGACGCTGAACTGTGTCATTGATTGTATGAATCTTGTACCTAAGGCGTAGGCAGATACCCCGCCCCACGCCGGATGAGCTATACAATGCAACCACCCTGAGCAAAGGAAGCCGCCATGAACCACAGCACCTTCTGGCTGACCGCGAACGACCACACCCGTCTGTACGTCAACCAATGGATGCCCGACGGCCCGCCCAGGGCCGTGGTGATGATTTCCCATGGCATGGCCGAGCACGGCGGTCGCTATGCGCGCCTGGCGCAAGCGTTGTGTGGCGCAGGGTATGGCGTATATGCGCTGGACCAGCGTGGGCATGGCCGTACCGCCGAGGCCGGCACCGTTGGGCTATATGCTGAAACGGATGGCTGGAACAAAGTCGTGGGCGATCTGGCCAGCCTTAATCAGCACATCGGCCAACAGCATCCCGGGCTGCCGATCATCTTGCTGGGCCACAGCATGGGCAGCTATATCTCCCAGGCATACATGCTGCATCACAGCGCCAGCTTGCATGGCGCAATACTCAGCGGCTCGAATTTCCAGCCGGTGGCCCTCTACCGTGCAGCGCAAATCATTGCGCGCATCGAACGTGCACGCCAAGGCCTGCGAGGCCGCAGTGCGTTGATCGACTTCTTGTCGTTCGGCTCATTCAACAAAGCCTTCAAACCCAATCGCACCGCGTTTGACTGGCTCAGCCGCGACCCGGTTGAAGTGGACAACTACATCAACGACCCACTCTGTGGCTTTCGTTGCACCAACCAACTGTGGATCGACCTGTTGGGCGGCTTGCAGCAGATCAGCAAAGTCTCCAACCTGGCGCAGATTGATCCCGGCCTGCCGATCCTGGTGATGGGCGGCGATCGTGATCCGGTGAGTGAAGGCAAGCGTCTCAAGCACCTGGCCCACGCCCTGCGTGAGGCCGGTTGCCAGGACGTGCAATTGACGCTTTACCCGCAGGCGCGCCATGAAGTATTCAACGAAACCAACCGTGATGAAGTCACCGCCGACCTGCTGACCTGGCTCGACCAGGCGCTGGCGTTGCGCAGGCCCACCCGCTGCGAATAGTTTTTGCTTTAAAATCAGCCGATTAATTACCGTTAAGCCACAGGATGCACCTTGAGATGACCCAGGTAACCAACACCCCGTACGAAGCGCTTGAAGTGGGCCAGACTGCCAGCTTCAGCAAAACCGTCGAAGAGCGCGATATCCAGCTGTTCGCCGCCATGTCGGGTGACCACAACCCGGTGCACCTGGACGCTGAATACGCCAAGGCGACCATGTTCAAGGAGCGGATTGCCCACGGCATGTTCAGCGGCGCGCTGATCAGCGCGGCAGTGGCCTGCGAGCTGCCTGGGCCGGGCACGATCTATATCGGCCAGCAAATGACCTTCCAGAAACCGGTGAAGATCGGCGACACCCTGACCGTGCGCTTGGAAATCCTCGAGAAACTGCCGAAGTTTCGCGTGCGCATTGCCACTCGGGTGTTCAACCAGCGTGATGAGTTGGTAGTCGATGGCGAGGCGGAGATTCTGGCGCCGCGCAAACAGCAAGTCGTGACCCTGACCGAGCTGCCGCCAATCAGCATCGGCTGATCTACATTCCAGCCTTTGCATAAAAAAATGTGGGAGCGGGCTCGCCCGCGAATGCGGTGTGTCAGCCAATACAACAGTGACTGATCCACCGCTTTCGCGAGCAAGCCCGCTCCCACACTAGGTCCAGCGTAGGTCTTACCTCAGGTCTTACGACTGAGCGCGAGCCTGGTTACGCAGGGCTTTTACCTGGTCGTGGTTGCGCTGTACACCGTGGTACTGACGCTCAACCAAGTCACGAATGCCCACCAGGTTGTGCTTGTTGATCTTCTCGATCGCTTCCTTGTAAGCCTTCAGTGCGTGGTCTTCACCGCGCTCGGCTTCGTTCAATACGGCCTCTTCGTCCTTGCCGGTGACCATCGACTTCACGTCGACCCAGCCACGGTGCAGGGCGCCGGCGACACTACCGGACTTCTCTGGATCGCCGCCCAGGGCACGCACAGCAGTTTTCAGTTCTTCGGCAGCGGTACCGCAATCAACAGCACGCTTGGCAAACAATGCCTTGAGTTCCGGATGCTTGATGTCTTCAGCGCATTCCTTGAAACCCTTTTGGCCGTCGATGCTGGTCTCGATCAGGTCGTTCAGTACGGAGATCGATTCTTTGTTGATATCAGTCATTTTTCAATTCCTTGTACGGGTTAGAAGGTTGCCTTGGTTATTGCAGCGCCCGTGCCAGGTTTATAAAAATTATTTTTATGTTTATTTTCAATAAGTTACGAATTATTGAACCATCTGTATGTTGGTTATTTGCATGATCTGTCATTTGGCCTTCATGCAGAATGCCTGTATTTTCGAAAGCCTGGCCTCAACCCTACGACGCTCATGAATCCCGAAAAACTCGAACTACTGATCACCCGCCAAATGCCCTTCGGCAAATACAAAGGCCGGATCATTGCCGACCTGCCCGGGCCCTACCTGAATTGGTTCGCCCGTGAAGGTTTCCCCCACGGGGAACTGGGCGGTTTGCTGGCCTTGATGCAGGAAATCGACCACAACGGCCTGTCCGAATTGCTTGAACCACTGCGCGCCAAACATGGCAGACCCGCCCCCCGCCACTAAGAGACTCACCATGCCAAGGAATGCCGATAACGAACCGCACTGGCAGGCCATCGCCCAACGCTATGAATACGAGCCCGGCCCGATCAACCTGGAAAACGGCTACTTCGGGCGCATGAGCCGGGCGGTGCAGGCCCAGTACCTTGAGCACATCAGCTTTATCAACCGCAGCAACTCTGTGCATGTGCGCCAGCGTTTTGAACAGGGTGAAAACAACGAGATACGCCGCCAGCTGGCCGGCTTGATTGATGTCGACCCCGAATCGGTCGCTTTCACCCGTAACGCTACCGAAGCCTTACAGTCACTGATCCGCAACTACAACCGCCTGCAACCCGGCGACCAGGTGCTGGTCAGCGACCTGGAATACGACACGGTCAAAGGCGCCATGCGCTGGCTGGCAGCGACTCGCGGCGTGGAAGTGATAGAGGTGGCCCACACCCACCCGGCCAGTTTCGACAGCCTGGTGCAGACTTATCACGATGCGTTTGTGCAGTACCCGCGTCTGAGATTAATGGCCTTGACCCATGTGACCCACCGTACGGGCCTGGTCATGCCGGTTGCGGCCATTGCCAAGGCCGCGCGCGAACGCGCAATCGACGTGATCCTCGACGGCGCCCACGCCTTGGGCCAGATCGACTTCAACCTGGCCGAACTGGGCATTCAGTTCGCAGGCTTCAACCTGCACAAGTGGATCGGCGCGCCGCTGACCCTGGGCTTTTTGTACATCGCACCGGAGCGCCTGGCCGATATCGACCCGGATATGGGCGAGTTTCACTACCCAGCCACCGATGTGCGAGCGCGTACGTCCTACAGCACGCCGAACTTTCCGGCGCTGATGACATTGCCCCTGGTATTTGAAGAGCATCGACAGTTGGGTGGCGCGGCGGCCAAGGGCGCACGCGTCAATTACCTGCGCAACCTGTGGGTAAACCAGGTACGGCCGTTGCCGGGAATTGAAGTGCTGACCTCGGATGACCCGCGACTGTATTGCGGGATCACAGCCTTCAAGTTCATCGGGCGTAATCAGCAGGCGATGGCGGACAGGTTGCTCAAGGAGCACGGCCTGTTCACCACCACGCGCACGGGGGCAGCGTTTGGCACCTGTATCCGGGTGACGCCGGGGCTGGTGACGTCGGCGGCGGACATCAATGCGCTAGTCCATGCGATCACCAAACTAAACACCGTTTAAAACTATAGGAGCTGGCTTGCCTGCGATAATGGTGTATCAGCCAAAGATGGGCTAACTGATAAAGAGCTATCGCAGGCAAGCCAGCTCCCACCTTCAAAGCGGCGATGTGCTTGAGGTTTTTTTACAGGCAAAAAAAAGCGGCACACCGACCAAGTGCGCCGCAAAAATGCCGTTAAGCACAGCAACAACGATTCGATAAATCAGTTCAGTCCAGCAGCGCCAGCGCCTGGGCAGTGACTTCCTGGATACGCGCCCAGTCGCCGTTCTTGACCCACTCCGGATCCAGCATCCAGCTGCCGCCCACGCACATCACGTTTTTCAACGCCATGTAGCTCTTGATGTTGGCCGGGCCAACACCGCCAGTCGGGCAGAATTTGACTTCGCCGAACGGGCCGCCGAGAGCCTTGATGGCAGCAACACCACCGCTGACTTCAGCCGGGAACAGCTTGAAGCGGCGATAACCCAGGCCGTAGCCTTCCATGATGCCGGAGGCGTTGCTGATGCCCGGCAGCAGCGGGATCGGGCTGTGCACCGAGGCTTCCAGCAAGTCACGGGTGATGCCGGGGGTGACGATAAATTGTGAGCCTGCCACTTCTGCCGCTTCGAGCATGTGACGATCAAGCACGGTACCGGCACCGGTGCACAGCTCAGGACGTTGCTCGCGCAAGACCTGAATGGCCTTGAGGCCGAACTCGGAACGCAGGGTCACTTCCAGCGCGGTCAAACCGCCAGCGGCCAGGGCGTCGGCCAACGGCAGGATGTCCTGCTCGCGGGCGATGGTGATCACCGGCAGGATCCGCGCCTTGGCGCAGAGGCTGTCGATCAAGGCAACTTTATCCGCCATGGACACGGTCGGTTGAGGGCTTTTCATAGCGGCTGATCCTTGGCTCATGGGCACCAGTAAATCTCTAGAGTAGGTTGCAAAAACGCGCGAATCGGCATGGCAGCAACATCGTCGCTGGCCAGGGCGGCGCTCAAGGTAGTCAATTTCGAACTGCCGGAAATCGACAGCACGGTGTAGCTGGCCGTGGCCAGTAGCGCACGACTCATGGTCAGGCGCTGGTGCGGCACAGTGGGCGCCAGCATCGGCCAGCAACGGCGGGTACCGTCGGCCTTCAGCGCTTCGCTCAGGTTAGGGCTGTTGGGGAACAGCGATGCGGTGTGGCCGTCATCGCCCATGCCCAGCACCAGCACATCAATGGCTGGCAACTCGCCCAGCAAGCGATCGGCCTGCTCGGCAGCGTCTTCAAGATTGGCAGCGGGGCTGTACAGGCTCAAGAACTTCGCCTTGGCCGCCGGACCTTGCAGCAAGTGTTGCTTCAACAGGCCAGCATTGCTGTCGGCATGTTCGACCGGCACCCAGCGTTCATCGGCCAGGGTGATGGTGACCTTGGACCAGTCCAGGCCCTGCTTGGCCAGGTTCTGGAAAAACGCCACGGGGCTGCGGCCACCGGACACCACCAACGTGGCCTCGCCACGGGCGCTGATGGCCGAGCGCAGTTGCTCAGCCACGTCATTGGCCAGGCCATCGGCCAGCAGCGCAGGCGTACGGTACTCATGGGCAGTGACGCCCTGAGGCAGTTTCAATTCAGATATCGCCATACCACGACCTCCCATCCCGCGTGATCAGTGCAATGGAGCTCATCGGCCCCCAGGACCCCGCCGCATACGGCTTGGGCGCATCACCGGATTTTTTCCACCCGGCGATCAACTGGTCACACCACTTCCACGCGGCTTCGATTTCATCTTTGCGAACAAACAGGTTCTGATTGCCGCGCATCACTTCCAGCAACAATCGCTCGTAGGCATCGGGGATGCGAGCGCTGCGATAGGTGTCGGAAAAATTCAATTGCAGTGGCCCGCTGCGCAGTTGCATGCCTTTGTCCAGGCCCTGCTCCTTGGTCATCACACGCAGGGAAATACCTTCGTCCGGCTGCAGGCGGATGATCAGCTTGTTGCTGATCTGCAGACGCTGCTCCGGGGCGAAGATGTAGTGGGACGGTTCCTTGAAGTGAATGACGATCTGCGACAGTTTTTGCGGCATACGCTTGCCGGTACGCAGGTAGAACGGCACGCCGGCCCAGCGCCAGTTACGGATATCGGCACGCAGGGCAACGAACGTCTCGGTGTCGCTCTGGGTGTTGGAGTTGTCTTCTTCCAGGTAACCCGGCACGGCTTTACCAGCGCTGTAGCCGGCGATGTACTGGCCACGGACTACCTGAGTGGTCAGGCCCTCGGGGCTGATCGGCGCCAAGGCCTTGAGCACCTTGACCTTCTCGTCGCGGATGCTGTCGGCGGACAGGTCGGCAGGCGGGTCCATGGCAATCAGGCAAAGCAGTTGCAACAAGTGATTCTGGATCATGTCGCGCAGCTGGCCAGCCTTGTCGAAGTAACCCCAACGGCCTTCGATGCCAACCTGCTCGGCCACGGTGATTTCCACGTGGGAGATGTAGTTCTGATTCCACTGGGTTTCGAACAGGCTGTTGGCGAAACGCAGGGCGATCAGGTTCTGCACCGTCTCTTTGCCCAGGTAGTGGTCGATGCGGTAGGTGCGGTTTTCCGGAAAGAACTGCGCCACGGCGTCGTTGACCTTGCGCGACGACTCCAGGTCCGAACCGATGGGTTTTTCCAGCACTACGCGGGTATTTTCCGCCAGGCCGACCTTGGACAGGTTTTCGCAGATCGCGCCGTACACCGCCGCCGGGGTAGCGAAGTAGGCAATCAGGCGTTGCTCGCTGCCGGCTTTTTCGGCCAGGGCGACGTAGTCGTCGGCCTTCATGAAGTCGACATGCACATAAGCCAGGCGTGCGAGGAAACGCTGGGCCACGGCTTCGTCGAGCTCTTTGCCGACGTATTTACGCAATTCTTTTTCGATATGGGCCAGGTGTTGCTGCTCGGAGCCGGCTTCACGGGCCAGGGCCAGGATGCGTGTGTCGTCGTGCAGCAACCCGGCGCCATCGAGTTGATAAAGGGCAGGAAATAACTTGCGCAGCGCCAGATCACCCAAGGCGCCAAACAGGGCAAAGGTGCAGGGTTCCACGGTTATCGAAGGCATGATGTTTGTTCTTTTATCAAGTTAAGCTACAAATACCTTTTTTCAAGGCATCACTCAAGGAAAAATGTAGTAATAACCACAACATTTTCCCGAAATACGCATTGCGAGTGGTGGTGTTCAGCTACCCTCAGTAGGATAGGCCACCGCGAAAAGCCACTCATCGATTGGTTACCGCCTTTTTATTTGCATCGTCGCCCGAAGGAAAGACTGAATGGACCGCGTGCGAAATCTTCTGGAACAGATCCGGAACCGCCTCGAAGAATTGAACAAGGCCGAGCGCAAAGTCGCTGAAGTGATCCTGCTCAACCCGCAGCAGGCCACACGCTTCTCGATCGCCGCCCTCGCCCAGGCCGCCTCGGTCAGTGAACCGACGGTCAACCGCTTCTGCCGTTCGTTCGGTGTCAGCGGTTACCCTGAACTCAAATTGCAGTTGGCGCAAAGCCTGGCCAGTGGCGCCGCGTATGTCAGCCGCGCCGTGGAGGCCGATGATAACCCTGAGGCCTACACCCAGAAGATCTTTGGCAGCGCCATTGCCTCCTTGGACAGTGCGTGCCAGGCCCTGGACCCGGCGCTGATCAGCAAGGCCGTGGACTTGTTGATCCAGGCGCGGCAAATCCACTTCTTTGGCCTCGGCGCTTCGGCCCCCGTCGCCATGGACGCGTTGCACAAGTTCTTCCGCTTCAACCTGGCGGTGACCGCCCATGCCGACGTGCTGATGCAACGCATGATCGCCTCGGTGGCGCACACCGGTGAGTTGTTCGTGATCATTTCCTACACCGGCCGTACCCGTGAGCTGGTGGAAGTGGCGCGTATCGCTCGGGAAAACGGTGCGTCAGTGCTGGGCGTGACCGCCGAAAACTCGCCGCTGGCCAAGGCCAGTACGGTGAGCCTGAACATCCCGTTGCCGGAAGATACCGATATCTATATGCCGATGACCTCGCGGATCATTCAATTGACGGTATTGGACGTATTGGCAACGGGTATGACCCTGCGTCGCGGAGTGGATTTCCAGCCGCATTTGCGCAAGATCAAAGAGAGCTTGAATGACAGCCGATATCCGGTGGGGGATGAATTCAACTAAATCCGTGTCAACTGATCGTTCCCACGCTCCGCGTGGGAATGCCTCACTGGACGCTCTGCGTCTGCCTTTAGCGTCGTGACGCGGAGCGTCATAGGCTGCATTCCCACGCGGAGCGTGGGAACGATCATGAATTCAACTAGCAGGCAGCTCTTCCAGCAGTACCTGCGATAGCGCCATCAGCCACACCGCTAAACCCCTGCCCTGGCCTGTAAACTCAAGTGGGCCCTCTCCCCCGGCGCCAGGCTCGCCGCCGCCATCGCCGCCTCTACGCACACAAACCCCGACGCTTCGTTAAAGCTCACGCCCAACAGCGGCCGGCTCCCCGGGTGCCACACCACCGTGTCGGCGCTGTCGCCGGTGTCGATGCACAGTTCACGCTGCCAGGCGTGGTCCTTGAGCTGCAATTCGCCCTCATGCTGGAACACCCGCTGGCATCCGCCATCGACCCGCAATTCACCTTCCTGCTGGCAAACCTGGCGATTGAGCTGGTCGTAACCTTGTGCTCCTTCGAGCCCAGACAGCGCTACCTCATCGACGTGACCAATACGCCAGTAAGCGTGCAATGCATGACTCAACTGGCACGGCAGCTCGTCGTGATGCTCGGTGCTCAGGCGCAGTTCCAGGGTGTCACCCAGGTGCGCGTGCAAGTCCACCTGCCAGTCGCACAGTTGCAATTGCCAGAGCAGGCGCACGCCGTCGTCATCGGTGCTGCTGTCGAGCAGTTTCCAGTCGATCAAGCGGGCCCATCCGTGGGACGGCCAGGCATTTTCGCTGGGGTGGCGGCCATACCACGGCCAGCACACCGGTACGCCACCACGGATAGCCCCGACTTGCGGCCATTTGGCGGCACACCACAGCCACGGCTTCTGGCCCGTAGGTTGAAAGTGCAGCAATTGCGCGCCCTGGCGACTGAACACCGCCTGGCACAGGGGGTGGTCGATCACCAACACATCGCGCATCTGAAAGCGCTCCCAGGCGAACACCGGACGCTCGCGCAGGGATTTGAAAAAGCGTTGCAGCGGTTGCTCGTGCATGTGCCCAGGTCCCGAATATCACAGTGCCACGCAAAAAAAAGCGGATAGCCATGGCTACCCGCAAATGCGCACAGAGAGAGGAGCTTATCGCAACAGCGTTAGAACGTAGACTGAATTTTCAGGCCCGCTACCAGCGCGTTGTCGACTTTATCCACGCCGCCAGGCTGGACAACGTACTGCAGGTTCGGACGCACAGTCAGCCAGTTGGTGACGTGGAAACCGTAGTTGAGTTCGACGTTGTACTCAGTCTCACGAATCGGCGTGTACAGCGGATTGTCGTAGTCGCTCACACCATTGGCGGCGTTGAGCAATTGAGAGTTCTTCTTCACGTCATCGTTGACATGCAGGCGAGCGACGCCAATGCCGACGTCATCTTTTGGACGCGCGTCGAATGGGCCTTTGTACACGAGCATCAACGACTGGTAGTTGTCGACCAGGTTGGTTTCCTTGTCATGGAAGGTCGCGTTGGCTGCAATGTTCAGGCCACGGGAAGCGTCGCCGTTATGGGTGGTGAGTTGCTGTTGCGCAACGAACCAGTAGCCTTTCTTGCTGCTGCGGGTACGGAAGTCGGCGCCGCTGAGGACCGCATCGTTACCGTTGACGTCTTCACGTACATCCGGAGCATCGGCCGCACTTTTATAGAAGCCCACACGGTATTCGCCCGGCAGGTTATTAACCTTCGGCGACCAGACCAATTCCACCGGAATCACGGTGCCCTTGGTACCACTGCCGCTGAGTTTGAAGCCGTTGCCGTGCTCCAACTGCGACGGGTTCTGGTTGTAGGCACCGATTTGCGCATACAGCTCAGGCGTAATGTTGTATTTCACGCGGATAGCGGCCTGGGCGACCGGCCAGTTGTACCAGGTATTGACGTAGTTACCGACCTGCGAGCCGCAGAACGACAGGTTCTGGAAGTCGCAAGGGAAGGTGTTGAAGTCTTCGCCTTCACCGAAGTAACCGAGCTTCACGTCCAGCTTGTTGTCGAACATCTGGTGCTGAATCCAGAACTGGGTCAGACGCACCATGTGGCCACGGCCATACACTTCTTGCGAGGAACTCAAGGTGCCGGCACGCGGGTCGCCAATGCGGTCATTGGAGATGTTCTGGCCATTACGATTGGTCAACTGGATCTTGGCCTGGGTGTTATCCCAGCCCCACAGTTTTTGCAGGTCCAGCGCCACGCCCAGACCGAACTGGTCGGAGTAACGACCGGTCTTGTCGTCGTTGTAGCCGCCGTGGGCGTTGTAGCCCATCTCGCCCACGTAGTCGGCCTTGATGTCGATACCTTGCTCGATCAGCTTGGTACGCTCGCCGCCCCAATCGCCGGTCATCCACTTGGAATCGGCGCTGAATGCATCGGCCGCCATCGCATTGGCGGACAATACAAGGGCTGCTGCCGCTGAGAGTTGGCAGATCAGCCGGGTGTTGTTGTGTTGCTTTTTCATCCCTACATCCTCGTCTTTATTGTTATTAAACTGTTTTTATCTAACGCGGGTTACATTTTTTAACTAAAACAATCACTTATCTTGCTCAACGCCCCTTGAACTTGGTCACATTGTCGGCATGCCCCTGTGCCGGCAATGAAGCCACTGCGCCCAACCGCTCACCGGTCTTGGCGTCAAACAGCAATACCTTGGCCGGGTCGAACTGCAAGGTCAGTGTCTCGCCCACTTGCGGTGCCACGTCCGGCGCCAAACGGCAGCAGACCTTGGTGTCATTGAGCTGCACAAACACCAGGGTGTCCGGGCCGGTAGGCTCGGTCACCTGCACTTCGGCGCGAATGCTCGACGAGCCGTTGCCCTCGCCCGCTGCCAGCACGATCTGCTCCGGGCGCAGGCCCAGGATCACATCGCGGTCTTCCAACCCGGCGTCATTCATGCCCAGCGGCAACTCGCAACGGGCCTGGCCGCTGTCGAGCAGCGCGACCAGACCACCGTTCTGGCGTTTTAGACGCATGGGAACGAAGTTCATCGGTGGTGAACCGATAAAGCTTGCCACAAACAGGTTGGCAGGGTCGTTGTAAATTTCCTTCGGGGTGCCGAATTGCTGAATGATGCCGTCCTTCATCACCGCCACTTTGTCGCCCAGGGTCATCGCTTCGATCTGGTCGTGGGTCACGTAGACGGTGGTGGTTTTCAGACGCTGGTGCATCAGCTTCATTTCGGTACGCATCTCGACCCGCAGCTTGGCGTCGAGGTTGGACAGCGGTTCGTCGAACAGGTAGATCTTCGGCCGACGCGCCAGGGCACGGCCCATGGCCACGCGCTGTTGCTGGCCACCGGACAACTGGCCCGGCTTGCGGTTGAGCAGGTGTTCGATCTGCAGCAACTTGGCCACGCGCGCCACTTCGGCGTCGATGTCGGCTTGCGGCATCTTGCGGATCTTGAGGCCGAACTCGATGTTCTCGCGCACGCTCATGGTCGGGTACAGCGCGTAGGACTGGAACACCATGGCGATGTCACGGTCCTTGGGGCTCATGCCGCTCACGTCTTGATCACCGATCATGATCGCGCCGCCGGTGATGGTCTCAAGGCCGGCGATGCAGTTCATCAGCGTGGATTTACCACAGCCCGACGGGCCGACCAGGATGAGGAACTCGCCTTCCTTGATCGACAGTTCGATGTTCTTCAAGGTGTCGGGCAGGCCGGCGCCATAGGTCTTGTTTACATTGCGAAGTTCAAGCGTAGCCATGATTACCCCTTGACCGCGCCGGCCGTGAGGCCGCGCACGAAATACTTGCCTGCGATCACATAGACCAGCAGGGTCGGCAGCCCGGCGATCATCGCCGCCGCCATATCCACGTTATATTCCTTGGCCCCGGTACTGGTGTTGACCAGGTTGTTCAGCGCCACCGTGATGGGCTGGGAGTCACCACTGGAGAACACCACACCGAACAGGAAGTCGTTCCAGATCTGGGTGAACTGCCAGATCAGGCAGACCATGATGATCGGCGTCGACATCGGCAGGATGATCCGGCGGAAGATGGTGAAAAAACCCGCTCCGTCCAGGCGTGCTGCCTTGATCAGCGCATCCGGGATGCTCACGTAGTAGTTACGGAAGAACAACGTGGTGAACGCCAGGCCGTAGACCACGTGGATAAACACCAGGCCGGTGGTGGTGCTGGCCAGGCCCATCTTGCCGAGGGTGAACGACGCGGGCAGCAGCACAGTCTGGAACGGCAGGAAGCAGCCGAACAGCAGCAGGCCGAAGAACAGCTGCGAACCGCGGAAGCGCCAGAACGACAGCACGTAGCCGTTCAAGGCGCCAATGGCGGTAGAGATGAGCACAGCAGGAACGGTGATCTTGATCGAGTTCCAGAAGTAGCCATCCACGGTGGCCCAGGCCTTGACCCAGCCGATACCGCTGACCACGGTGGGCCAGCTCAGCAGGTTACCGGTGCTGATGTCTTCCGGGGTCTTGAAGCTGGTGAGGAGCATCACCACCAACGGCACCAGGTACAGCAGAACCGCCAGGATCAGCACCGCGTAGATCGCGATGCGGCTCAGGCTGATGGCAGGTTTGGCGGCGAGACTAGTCATTGCGCTTGGTCCTCAGCTCGGAATACAGGTACGGCACAATGATCGCGAGGATCGCACCGAGCATCAGGATCGCACTGGCCGAACCCATGCCCATCTGGCCGCGACTGAAGGTGAACGAGTACATGAACATAGCCGGCAGGTCGGACGAGTAGCCCGGGCCGCCTGCGGTCATTGCCGCCACCAGGTCGAAGCTCTTGATCGCAATGTGCGCCAGGATCATCACCGCACTGAAGAACACCGGGCGCAGGCTCGGCAGCACCACGCTCCAGTAGATACGCGGCAGGCTTGCGCCATCGATCTGCGCAGCGCGGATGATCGACTGATCAACACCGCGCAGGCCGGCGAGGAACATCGCCATGATAAAGCCCGAGGCTTGCCACACAGCGGCGATCACCAGGCAGTAGACCACGCGGTCCGGGTCGATCAGCCAGTCGAGACGGAAGCCTTCCCAGCCCCAGTCCCGCAGGAGTTTGTCCAGGCCCATGCCCGGGTTGAGCAGCCATTTCCAGGCGGTACCGGTGACGATCATGGAGAGCGCCATCGGGTACAGGTAAATGGTGCGGATAAAGCCTTCGCGGCGGATTTTCTGGTCGAGGAAAATCGCCAGCAGCACACCGATCACCAGGGTGATGCCGATGAACATGCCGCCGAACACGGCCAGGTTCTTGCTCGCCACCCACCAGCGGTCGTTATCGAACAGCCGCTGATACTGCGCCAGGCCCGCCCATTTGTAGCTGGGCAGGAAGGTCGAGGTGGTGAACGACAGCACGAACGTCCACAGGATGTAGCCATAAAAGCCCACCAGCACGATGAACATGCTCGGCGCCAGCACCAGTTTAGGGAGCCAGCGCTGCAGCACATCGAATGGCGAGGCCTTGCTGAACACAGCAACAGAACTCATGGGAAAATCCAGTACAGGGAAAAAGGACTACAGCCTGCAGGAACCCGCTTTTGTGGCGAGGGAGCTTGCTCCCGCTCGGCTNCGCTGTCTTTGGGGGCGCTTCGCACCCCAGCGGGAGCAAGCTCCCTCGCCACAGCAAGCCGGGTTCCTACATAGGGTGTTACTTGGCCGACTTGATCGCCGCGCCAAGCTTCTTGGCCGTGTCGGCCGGGTCGGCTTTCGGGTCGTTGATGAAGTTGGTCACGACATCAAAGAACGCACCTTGCACCGCCAGGGTGGTGGCCATGTTGTGCGCCATGCTTGGCTGCAGGCCGCCAGTCTTGGCGTCGGCCAGGAAGTCCTTGGCGGCGGTCTGGGCGCAGGAATCAAAGCCGTAGGATTCCATCTTGGTCAGCATGTCGTTACGCACAGGGATCGAGCCCTTGTTGATGCTGAACACCTTCTGGAAGTTTTCACCCAGCACTACTTTGGCGATGTCCTGCTGACCCGCAGCAGTGCCTTTGTCTTTCTGCTTGAACACCGCCAGGGAGTCGATGTTGTAGGTGAAGGCTTTATCAGTGCCCGGGAAAGCAACGCACTCATAATCCTTGCCGGCGACTTTCTTGGCGGCGGTCCACTCGGACTTGGCCCAGTCACCCATGATCTGCATGCCGGCCTTGCCGTTGATGACCTTGCCAGCTTCCAGGTTCCAGTCCTGGCCCTTGCCGTCGACGTCCATGTAGGTCGCGACTTTCTTCAGCTCGGTGAGGGCCTTGACCATTTCCGGGCCGGTCAATGCGCCGTTATCCAGGTCGACCAGCGCTTTCTTGTAGCCATCAGCGCCCATTACCGAAAGCACCACCGCTTCGAACACAGTGCTGTCCTGCCAAGGCTGGCCGCCGTGGGCGAGCGCAATGAAGCCTGCAGCCTTGAGCTTGTCGCCCGCTGCATAGAATTCTTCGAGAGTGGTTGGGTTCTTGGTGATGCCGGCTTTCTTGAAGACTTCCGGGTTGATCCACAGCCAGTTCACGCGGTGGATATTCACCGGCACGGCCACGTAGTCACCGTCGTATTTCACGGTGTCGGAGACTTTCTTGTCGAGCAGCGAATCCCATTTTTCTTCTTTGGCGACGTCTTTGAGCACGTCGGTGTCGAGCAGGCCAGTAGAGGCCCATTCCTGGATATCGGGGCCTTTGATCTGGGCAACGCCTGGCGGGTTGCCAGCGACCGCACGGCTTTTCAGCACGGTCATGGCGNACCGCCGCCTGCCACTGCACCGTCTTTCCAGGTGAAGCCGTCTTTCTCAACTTGGGCCTTCAGGACATCCACAGCCGCTTTTTCACCGCCGGAGGTCCACCAATGCACCACTTCCACCGTACCTTTGGAGTCGGCGGCAAATGCACTGAGGGGGAACAACGAGGCAATGGAAATAGCGACGGCGAGGCGATTAATCGCGTTCATCTGAGTACCTTTTCTTGTTGTTATGCATGCAAGTCTAGAGCTTGCGCTGCACGGAGTTTAAACATGGATTTTCGGGGCGCAGGTAACAAAGGGACGTACAAATGTCACCACCTGGTGACATAGCATCCGCTGCCCAATGCACTGGCCAGGCTGGGTGCCAAGGGCAGTGCAGGCAGCACGACCGCTTGCCAGGCATGGTACAGGTCAGGTTTGCCGCCCCAGATTTTACTGCTGGGTTGGTTGTGCGGGCTGAGTTCGTGGTGCCAACTGCCCTGGAGCCGGTCGATGAAGTGGGTTTCGCAAAACTCCCAGAAGCGTCGGTACCAGGTTTCGTAATGCAGCTCGCCGGTACGTTTGAGCAGCGCCTGAGCAGCGGCGCTGGCTTCAGCATGGGTCCAGTGCAGGCGCTCGCGTACCACCGGGCGCTGGTTCCAATCCAGAGTGTAGACAAGGCCCGGCGCACCATCCACCGCCCAGGCGTACTCGCAGGCACTGGCAAACAGGCCTTTGGCGTCGCTCACCAGCCAGTCCGGCGTGGCTAGCTTGGCCTTGAGGCGCGCAGCTTCAAGGTGCAGCAACAACCGCGCCCATTCGAAACCATGGCCGGGGGTGATGCCGTAGGGGCGAAAGCCATCGGCGGGGTTGTCTTGGTTGTAACCGAGCAACGGCTTCCAGTGCGCATCGAAATGTTCGATGACCATGAATTGATTGCCAGCGGCATGGGTGTGGATCACCCGTTCGACGATGCGCAGCGCACGGTCCAGCCAACGTGTATCACCACTGACATCGGCCAATGCCAGGAAAGCTTCGGTGGCGTGCATGTTGCTGTTGGCGCCACGATAGGCTTCGACGCCGCTCCAGTCCCGGGCAAAGGATTCAAGCATGACGCCCTCCTCTTCGCTCCAGAAGAACTGGTCGATGATATGGACGGCGTCGTTCATTAATGTGCGCGCACCCGGCGCGCCGGCCACCACGGCAGAGCTGGCGGCGAGGGCCACGAAGGCGTGCAGATAGGCGGCCTTGCCGGTGTTGCCATCAGCCGCCTGGGGCGCGGCGAACCAGCCACCGTGCTCACTGTCACGCAGCGGGCCGCTGAGCGCTGCCACACCGTGCGCCACCAGTTCGGCATAACCCGGCAACCCAATGGCATGGGCCATGGCAAAGCTGTGGGTCATGCGCGCGGTGTTCATGGTTTCGGCGCGAGCATTGGCCGGCAACTGGCCTTTATCGTCGAGGTTGCCGAACCCGTCCGGCAGGCGCGATGCCTTGGCGAACGCCAACAGGCGCTGGCCTTCCGCGGCGAGCCAAGCGTGATGGGCAGGTGCATTCAGCCAACTGCTGGCAGGCAGTGGGTGGGTGGTCATGGGTGGCCCTTATTGTTTTTTTGGGATGACCGGAGTCTAAACAAGGGCACGGCAGGGGCAAGTAACGAAGGGGAAAAGAAATGTCACCGAGTGGTGACAATCAACACCTTAATGTAGGAGCGAGCTTGCTCGCGAAAAGCTCACAAGCGCCGCGTTTATTCCAGGAAACCTGCGTGATCGTTAACGTTTTTTGCGAGCAAGCTCGCTCCTGCAGAGAACGATTCAGATCGTTCGCACGCAGAGCGTGGGAACGATCCTGTCCGGTCTACATCATTGACCCAGTGGGGTGACCGCAGCAGGCGCATTGAGACGCTGATTCAAGTTCTGCACCTGGCTCTGCAAGGTGGTGATATTGCGCGTGGTCTGGATGCGGAACACGTCAAATTCCTTGTTGGTCGGCGCGTCGATATTGGCCGGTTGGTTTTCCTGGGCGCTCTTGAGCACCAGCACGTCCTGCTCGAGGCGGGCGATGGCCGCGCTTGGGTTGCCTTGTTTCTTCAAGGCCGCCACATCGGTGGCCAGGCCCTTGCTCTCGGCCTGTGCTGCCGTGAGGCTGGTGACCGCGTCAGTGAGGGCCTGCACCTGGCCTTGCAGCTTGGTATTGGCCGCTGTCAGCTCGGTGTTGCTGGCGCTCATCTGGGCCAGGCGGCTGTCAAGTTCGGTGGTTTGACCGGCGACGCCCAACTGTTGCTTACCCTGCTCCTGCAACTGGGCTTCCAGTTGCTTGATCTGCAGCTTCAAGGCTTCGCTGCCGTTGTTCACATTCGCTTCGCTGGCCACGACCTTGCCGGAAATCGCCTGTAGCCGTCCTGCCGCTTCCTCGCTGATGCGGGCAAAGCTTTCCTGGGTGGCAACCAACTGCTGGCCCATCAGGGAAATCTGCTGGAAGCTCCACCAGGCCAGGCCCGCAAAGGCGATCAACAGCGCACCGACCAGTGCCCACAACGGGCCAGTGCTGGCGCTCTTGACCTTGACCACGGGCGTCGTTCGCGAACGCACCGACGTCGCGGGGGTCGGCACGAAATCATCGTCATCCCCAAGGTCGGCTCGCAGGCTGGGAACGTTGTCGAAGTCGTCTTTAGCATCGTTGCGCATGAATCTACCCTGGATCAATGAGATGGCTGGCTGTAAAGCCGAGCGGCAGGAGTATAAACCGCACTCCCGGCGCATGGATCGACTCGGAACCTGGAATGGGGTTCCCGAAGTGTTGCTGCTTATGAGGTTATTGGCGGCCCGGGTCCTGGGCTTTCCACCAACTGCAGAACTCGTCGAGCGCGGCCCACAGGCTGACCTTGGGCTCGTAGTCGAGATAATGCCTGGCGCGACTGATGTCGAGGGTGAAGTTTTTATTCATCACTTGCATGCCCAGACGCGATAACGCCGGTTCCGGCCGCCCCGGCCACATCGCGCAGAATGCCTCGTTCAACGCCGCCACGCTGTAGGACAAACCGTAGGATCGATAGCGGGTCACTTGGGGCAGCTCCATCTGCCGCATCACGTAGTTCACCACATCCCAGATCGGCACCGGTGCGCCGTTGCTGATGTTGTAGGCTTTGCCCAGGGCCGAGCCGGTGGCGAGCAAACTGCTGAGCAGCGCCTCGTTGAGGTTGTGCACGCTGGTGAAGTCGACTTTGTTCAAACCGTCGCCGACGATCGCCAGACGGTTCTTGCGCTGCATTTTCAGCAAGCGCGGGAAGATACTCATATCGCCGGCCCCGGTGACAAAGCGTGGGCGCAGGGCTATCACTTGCAGGCCGAACTCCTGGGCGCCGAACACCTTCTGCTCGGCCAGGTACTTGGTAGCGGCATAGGGATGCTTGAAACGCTTGGGCACTTGCTCTTCGGTGAGCCCAAGGTGATCACGACCGTCAAAATAGATCGACGGCGACGACAGGTGCACCAGGCGCCCCACGCGCTGTTTCAGGCAGGCTTCGACGACGTTTTCGGTGACCAATACGTTGTTCTGGTGGAAGTCCTGGTACTTGCCCCACAGCCCAACGGCGCCGGCGCAATGCACCACGGCTTCGACATCGCGGCACAGGTCGCGCACAAGGTCGGCATCATTCAAATCACCCTGGATGAACTCGGCACCGCGCCGCACCAGGTGTTCCACACCCTCGGCGCGCCGCCCGTTGACCCGCACGTCCAGGCCCTGCTCAAGGGCGAAGCGCGCAAAGCGCCCGCCAATGAAGCCGCTTGCGCCGGTGACCAGAATTTTCATGTCGTACTCCGTGTTCTTTCATTTTTCATCGCTCTTGCCTTGACGCGCGCCATCACTCCAACGGCACCAACCAATGACCACACACATCGGCCAGATGGTCGGTCAACAAGCCCAACAGTTGCCCGCCACTGCGCCAATGATGCCAGTACAGCGGCACATCGATGGGCTTATCTGGCAATAACTCGACCAATACACCGGTTTCCAACTGGTCGCGCACCTGCAATTCAGGCACCAGGCCCCACCCCAAGCCGGCTTCCGTCAGGCGGATAAAACCTTCGGATGACGGGCATAGATGGTGTTCGAAACCACCGTCCACGCCAAGGGACGCCAGGTAGCGGTGCTGCAGGAAATCATCCGGGCCGAACACCAGCGCAGGCGTGCGCGCCAATTGGTCGGCCCGCACGCCTCCAGGAAAATGCCGCGCCAGAAAGGCCGGGCTGGCCAGCGCCCGATAACGCATGGCGCCCAGCAACAGGCTGCGAGCACCGGCCACAGGACGCTCGCTGGCACAAATGCAGGCCGCCACTTCACCGGCGCGCATGCGCTTGAGGCCCACGGTCTGGTCTTCGACCACCAGGTCCAGCAACACGTGCTGTTCGGCGCAGAAGTCGCTGACTGCCTCGGCCCACCAAGTGGCGAGGCTGTCGGCATTCAGGGCAATGCGCAGGCGCTCAGGCGTGCCCTCCTCGTCCAGGGCCGGCACCTGGCTTTGCAGGTCACGCTCCAGCAAACGCACCTGCTGCACATGGTTGAGCAGGCGCCGACCGATATCGGTGGGCGTTGGCGGCGAGGCCCGTATCAACACCGGCTGGCCGACGCGCGCCTCCAATAGCTTGATGCGTTGGGAGATGGCTGATTGCGACAGCCCCAACACCTGGGCACCGCGCTCAAAGCCGGCTTGTTCCACCACCGCCGCCAAGGCGGAAAGCAATTTATAGTCGAACATCAGTTTCTCTAATGAGCGATCAGCAATATTGGTTTTTCTTATACAGCCCCGACCCGCACCATAGCCAGCATCGTTTGAGCATCAACAAGGATCTCCTTCTATGTGGCAAAGCTATATGAACGGTTTGCTGGTGGCCCTCGGGTTGATCATGGCAATCGGCAGCCAAAATGCATTCGTACTCGCGCAGAGCCTGCGCCGCGAACACCACTTACCCGTGGCGGCGTTGTGTGTGATCTGCGACGCACTGCTAGTGGCCGCTGGGGTATTCGGGCTGGCCACCGTGCTGGCGCAGAGCCCGATACTGCTGGCGGTGGCACGCTGGGGCGGCGCAGCGTTCTTGCTCTGGTATGGCGCATGCGCGCTGCGCAGGGCGTGCTCCAAGCAGAGCCTGGACCAAAGCGACACCCTCAAGACGCGCTCATTACGCGCTGTGCTGCTGAGCGCTTTGGCGGTCACCTTGCTCAACCCCCATGTCTACCTGGATACCGTCCTGCTGATCGGCTCCCTGGGCGCGCAACAAACCGAACCCGGTGCCTACGTAGCCGGTGCAGCCAGTGCATCGTTCCTGTGGTTCGCCACCCTGGCGCTGGGTGCGGCATGGTTGGCACCCTGGCTGGCACGCCCGGCCACCTGGCGCCTGCTGGACCTGCTGGTGGCCGCGATGATGTTCTCGGTGGCCTATCAACTGATCAGCGCCTGAGCAATATTCCAAAACGCTCTGGAACCTCTATCCCACACAGTTGTTGCGTGGTTATGCCGCACCCCCGGTGCTATGATCGGCCCCCTGCGCCGCAAAGAGTACAAACTCCCCGGCGCATGTTTGGCCGCCCGTGATCGGCCTTGCGCTCACCGCAACTGACCTGATTAGGAGAATCATCATGGCTTTCGAATTGCCGCCGCTGCCCTACGCACACGATGCCCTGCAGCCGCACATCTCCAAGGAAACCTTGGAATACCACCACGACAAGCACCACAACACCTATGTCGTGAACCTGAACAACCTGGTGCCTGGCACCGAGTTCGAAGGCAAGACCCTGGAAGAGATCGTCAAGTCTTCCTCGGGTGGCATCTTCAACAACGCCGCTCAGGTCTGGAACCACACTTTCTACTGGAACTGCCTGGCGCCGAACGCCGGCGGCCAACCAACCGGCGCACTGGCTGAAGCCATCAACGCTGCGTTCGGTTCGTTCGACAAGTTCAAGGAAGAGTTCACCAAGACTTCGGTCGGCACCTTCGGTTCCGGTTGGGGCTGGCTGGTGAAAAAGGCTGACGGTTCCCTGGCCCTGGCCAGCACCATCGGCGCCGGCAACCCGCTGACCAACGGCGACACCCCGCTGTTGACCTGCGACGTCTGGGAACACGCCTACTACATCGACTACCGCAACGTGCGTCCAAAGTATGTAGAAGCGTTCTGGAACCTGGTCAACTGGAAGTTCGTGGCTGAGCAGTTCGAAGGCAAGACCTTCACTGCCTAAGCGACGCTTGCAGTAAAAAGAGCCCGGCGATTGCCGGGCTTTTTCATGGGCGCCCTGATTGCCATGCCGGAAATCCCGGAACCCAACGGTAACTATTCACCACACAAACGCCAGGAGGAATAAACCTCCTCAATCAATGTGGAGAATGACAATGGATCCTATTTCAACGGCCGCGGGTGCAGTGCCAATGTTATCCGGTCTTCTTGAGAAGGGAATGGACCTGGCGAAAAGCGCACTGGACTTGACGAACAAACTCGTAGACATAGCGGGTGAACAGTCAAAGGTCGGAGGGGAAGAGCAACAGCCAGAGGGTAAGATCAATTTTTGAGAGCGTCGCCAAACAGAGGGCGGATCTGTTCCGCCTTCTTCTTCTCTGCCCGACGTCCAGCCCACGCCTCAAACGCCCTGACATAAGCGGGTATCCCTCCACGTTTATCCAGCCCCTTCAATTAATCTCAAGCCCGAATGTCCCTTTGACTGCCATCACCAGATTGCCAATACTCATGGCATATTGACGGCCACCCGCATGAGACAAGGAATGCCCCTTTGAAGCTGGAACTCAAGAACAGCTTGTCGGTGAAGTTGCTACGGGTTGTGCTGCTGTCGGCATTGATCGTGGGTGTGGCGCTGAGCGTGGCGCAGATCGTTTTCGATGCCTACAAAACGCGCCAGGCCGTGGCGGGCGATGCCCAGCGCATCCTCGACATGTTTCGCGACCCCTCGACCCAGGCCGTGTACAGCCTGGATCGCGAGATGGGCATGCAGGTGATCGAAGGTCTGTTCCAGGACGACGCTGTGCGCATGGCTTCCATCGGGCACCCCAACGAGACCATGCTGGCGGAAAAAAGCCGTCCTTTACAGCAGTCGCCCAGCCGCTGGTTGACCGACCTGATTCTTGGCCAGGAACGCTCCTTTACTACTGCGTTGGTGGGCAAGGGCCCCTACAGCGAATATTACGGCGACCTGAGCATCACCCTCGACACCGCCACCTATGGCCGAAGTTTTCTGGTCAGCTCGGTCATCATCTTTATCTCGGGCGTATTGCGCGCCCTGGTCATGGGGCTGGTGCTGTACCTGGTGTATCACTGGATGCTCACCAAACCGCTGTCGCGGATGATCGAGCACCTGACCTCGATCAACCCGGACCGCCCCAGCGAGCACAAGATCCCTCAGCTCAAGGGCCACGAACGCAACGAACTGGGGCAGTGGATAAACACCGCCAACCAATTGCTCGAATCCATCGAGCGCAATACCCACCTGCGCCACGAGGCCGAATCGAGCCTGTTGCGCATGGCCCAATACGACTTCCTGACCGGCCTGCCGAACCGCCAGAAGTTGCAGGCGCAACTGGACAAAATCCTCACCGACGCCGGCCGCCGGCAACGCCGTGTCGCGGTGTTGTGCGTAGGCTTGGATGACTTCAAGAGCGTCAACGAGCAATTCACCTACCAGGCCGGCGACAAACTCTTGTTGGCGCTGGCTGATCGCTTGCGCGCCCATAGTGGCCACCTGGGCACGCTCGCCCGCCTGGGCGGCGACCAGTTCGCCCTGGTGCAAGCCGATATCGACCAGCCCTACGAAGCCGCCGAACTGGCGCAAAGCATCCTTGATGACCTGGAAGCAGAGTTCGCCCTTGAGCATGACCTGATCCGCCTGCGCGCCACCATCGGCATCACGCTGTTCCCGGAAGATGGCGACAGCACCGAGAAGTTGCTCCAGAAAGCCGAGCAGACCATGACCCTGGCCAAGAGCCGCTCGCGCAACCGCTATCAGTTTTATATCGCCAGCGTCGACAGCGAAATGCGCCGGCGTCGTGAACTGGAGAAAGACTTGCGAGACGCCTTGGGCCGCGAGCAGTTTCACTTGGTGTACCAACCACAAGTCAGCTATCTCGACCATCACGTGGTCGGTGTGGAAGCCCTGCTGCGCTGGCAACACCCGGAACATGGGCTGGTACCGCCGGACTTGTTCATTCCCTTGGCGGAACAGAACGGCACCATCATTCCCATCGGCGAATGGGTGCTGGACCAGGCGTGTCGGCAACTGCGCGAATGGCATGATCAGGGTTTCACCGCGCTGCGCATGGCCGTCAACCTGTCCACCGTGCAACTGCACCACACCGAGTTGCCGCGGGTGGTCAACAACCTGATGCAGATCTATCGCCTGCCGCCCCGCAGCTTGGAGCTGGAAGTGACCGAGACCGGCCTGATGGAAGACATCAGCACCGCAGCCCAGCACCTGCTGAGCCTGCGTCGCTCCGGCGCGCTGATCGCCATTGATGACTTCGGCACCGGCTACTCATCCTTGAGTTACCTCAAGAGCCTGCCCCTGGACAAGATCAAGATCGACAAGAGCTTCGTCCAGGACCTGCAGGACGACGACGATGACGCCACCATCGTGCGCGCCATTATCCAATTGGGCAAAAGCCTGGGCATGCAGGTGATTGCCGAAGGCGTGGAGACTGCCGAACAGGAGGCCTACATCATCTCCGAGGGGTGCCATGAGGGGCAGGGTTATCACTACAGCAAACCGCTGCAGGCCCGGGAGTTGACGGCTTATCTGAAGCAGTCCGAGCGCAATAACGCCGTGAGTCTTTGAATTTACACTTCGATACTCAATATTTCCCGCGTATAAGCCTTTACACAAAATGCAAATCTTTCGCATTATGTCGCAGCGTTTGCGCTCCCCGCGCGCCCTTTCAACAACCGAAGCAGGATGTTCGCCATGATTCGTATGCCCCTGGCCACCGCCAGTCTGCTGGCCATTGCCATTTCTCTCGCCGGTTGCGGCGAAGGTAAAGACAAGGCCGCCGCGCCCCAGGCACCCGCTGCCGCCAGCACTACCGCACCGGCGGCTGCCCCGGCTGGCCAGGTCGACGAAGCGGCCGCCAAGGCCGTGGTCGCGCACTACGCAGACATGGTGTTTGCGGTGTACAGCGATGCCGAATCCACCGCAAAAACCCTGCAGACCGCAATCGATACCTTCCTCGCCAACCCGAACGACGAAACCCTGAAAGCGGCCCGTACCGCCTGGATCGCCGCACGCGTACCCTACCTGCAGAGCGAAGTATTCCGCTTCGGCAACACCATCATCGACGACTGGGAAGGCCAGGTGAACGCCTGGCCCCTGGACGAAGGCCTGATCGACTACGTCGACAAGTCCTACGAGCACGCGCTGGGCAACCCAGGTGCGAACGCCAATATCATCGCCAATAACGAGATCCAGGTCGGCGAAGACAAGGTTGACGTCAAGGAGATCACTCCGGAAAAACTCGCCAGCCTCAATGAACTGGGCGGTTCCGAAGCGAACGTCGCCACCGGCTACCACGCCATCGAATTCCTGCTGTGGGGCCAGGACCTCAACGGCACCGGCCCAGGCGCGGGCAACCGCCCGGCATCGGACTACATGACCGGTGACGGTGCAACCGGCGGCCACAACGAGCGTCGCCGCACTTACCTGCGCGCTGTCACCCAACTGCTGGTCAGCGACCTGCAGGAAATGGTCGGCAACTGGAAGCCCAACGTCGAAGACAACTACCGCGCCACTCTGGAGTCGGAACCTGCGACCGATGGCCTGCGTAAAATGCTGTTCGGCATGGGCAGCCTGTCTCTGGGCGAACTCGCCGGGGAGCGCATGAAAGTGTCCCTGGAAGCCAACTCGCCGGAAGACGAGCAAGACTGCTTCAGCGACAACACCCATTACTCGCACTTCTACGACGCCAAGGGCATCCGTAACGTTTACTTGGGCGAATACACCCGTGTTGACGGTACCAAGATGACCGGCGCCAGCCTGTCGTCCCTGGTGGCCAAGGCCGACCCGGCAGCAGATGCAGCCCTCAAGGCTGACCTGGCCGCCACCGAAGCGAAGATCCAGGTGATGGTTGACCACGCCAACAACGGCGAGCACTACGACCAGTTGATCGCCGCCGACAATGAAAAGGGCAACCAGATCGTGCGTGACTCGATTGCCGCCCTGGTCAAGCAGACCGGCTCGATCGAGGCTGCTGCCGGCAAGCTGGGCATCAGCGACCTGAACCCGGACAGCGCTGATCACGAGTTCTGATCAAGCGCAGTTGAAAGAGGCGACCTGCGGGTCGCCTTTTTCATGCGCGCAATAACTGCCGCCGTTATACCTGTGGGAGCTGG
>NZ_JBQEQE010000027.1:0-9519 GCF_052046095.1 Pseudomonas sp. 22072 | reverse complement strand
ATCGCAGGCAAGCCAGCTCCCACATTGGATTGCGGGGCGTCAGGTGGATATCCGCCGGCTGGCAGGCCAGCTCCCACAGGGGTTCTCCATCAACCGGCACCCCTTGGTTTACAAGACCTGCACCGCAGGTAGAATGGCGCCTCTGCCCAATCACCCGAGCGAACTTCATGGCGTTGCCGACCCTGCGCATCATCGGTTTCATCATCGGCATCTTCCTGATCACCCTTGCGGTCGCCATGGTGATCCCGATGGCGACCCTGGTGATCTTCGAACGCACCAGCGACCTGCCCTCGTTCCTGTGGGCCAGCCTGATCACCTTTATCGCCGGCCTGGCGCTGGTCATCCCTGGTCGCCCAGAGCACGTGCACCTGCGCCCCAGGGACATGTACCTGCTGACGGTCAGTAGTTGGGTGGTGGTGTGCATCTTCGCGGCCCTGCCCTTTTTGCTGACCCAGCACATCAGCTACACCGACTCGTTCTTCGAAAGCATGTCCGGCATCACCGCCACAGGCTCCACCGTGTTGAGCGGGCTGGACAGCATGTCGCCGGGCATCTTGATGTGGCGTTCGCTGCTGCACTGGCTCGGCGGTATCGGCTTTATCGGCATGGCGGTGGCGATCCTGCCGCTGCTGCGCATTGGTGGCATGCGCTTGTTCCAGACCGAATCCTCGGACCGCTCGGAAAAGGTCATGCCTCGTTCACACATGGTGGCGCGCCTGATCGTGGCGGCGTATGTGGGCATCACCATCTTCGGCAGCCTGGCCTTCTGGTGGGCCGGAATGGGCGTGTTCGATGCGATCAACCATGCGATGTCGGCGATTTCCACGGGCGGGTTTTCCACCTCGGACGAGTCCCTGGCCCATTGGAAACAACCGGCGGTGCATTGGGTCGCGGTGGTGGTGATGATCCTGGGCAGCTTGCCGTTCGCCCTGTACGTGGCCACTTTACGTGGTAACCGTCGGGCGCTGATCAAGGACCAGCAGGTGCAAGGCTTGCTCGGCCTGTTGCTGGTGACCTGGCTGGTACTCGGCACCTGGTACTGGTGGACCACCAACCTGCATTGGCTCGATGCCTTGCGCCATGTGGCGCTGAACGTGACGTCTGTGGTGACTACCACCGGCTTTGCACTGGGGGACTACAGCTTGTGGGGCAACTTCTCACTGATGCTGTTTTTCTACCTGGGCTTTATCGGCGGCTGCTCGGGCTCCACCGCGGGCGGTATCAAAATCTTCCGTTTCCAGGTGGCCTACATCCTGCTCAAGGCCAACTTGAATCAGTTGATCCATCCGCGCGCGGTGATCAAGCAGAAGTACAACGGCCATCGCCTCGATGAAGAGATTGTGCGGTCGATCCTGACTTTTTCGTTTTTCTTCGCCATCACCATCTGCATGATCGCCCTGGCCCTGTCGCTGCTAGGCGTGGACTGGATGACCGCGTTGACCGGCGCCGCCAGTACCGTTTCCGGCGTGGGCCCCGGCCTGGGCGAAACCATCGGCCCGGCCGGCAACTTCGCCACCCTGCCGGATGCCGCCAAGTGGATCCTGTCTTTGGGCATGTTGTTGGGTCGCCTGGAGATCATCACCGTGTTTGTGTTGTGCATTCCGGCGTTCTGGCGTCACTGACCGACGACATTTGTTGCAAGCGCGCCCGGTATTCACCGGGCGTGGCATCGAACCAGCGGCGAAACGCGCGGAAAAAGTTGCTCGGGTCGGCAAACCCCAGCAGGTAAGCGATTTCCAGCAAGGTCATGCTGGGTTGTGCCAGGTACTGCTCGGCCAGTTCGCGCCGGGTGTCATCAAGCAAGGCCTGGAAGCTGGTGCCCTCCTCCTGCAGCCGCCGCTGCAAGGTGCGCTGGGACAGGTGCAACGTCTGGGCCACGGCTTCGCGCTTGGGCTCGCCCTGAGGCAACAGGCGGCACAGCACCTGACGCGCCTTGTGGGTCACGCGGCTTTCGGAAAAACGCGCCAGGTATTCACCGGCAAAGCGATCATGCAACAGCGCCATGGCTTCGTTGGCCGTGGGCAGCGGCGCCTCCATGTCCGCCTGCTCGAAAATCAGCGCGTCATAGGGTGCATTGAATTGCAAAGGCGCATGAAAGGCCTGTTGGTAGGGCGCCAGGTCCGCCGGCTGCTCGCCTTGCAGCAGCACTTTGCGGGGCTGCAGGGTGCGCCCGGTGAGCCAGCCGCACAGGGCCAGGGCGCTGGCCAGCGAGGCTTCGGCGCTTTGACGGGTCGGCGGCAGGTGATCGCCATGCACCGTCAGAATTAACGCATAGCCTTCGGGTAACAGTCGAAAACTCAAATCAGCGCTTTCGGCGATGATGCGCTGGTAGCGCACCAATCGCATAAAACCTTCGGCCAGGGTGTTGCTGGACATCAACGCATAACCGGCAACGTGAAACGAGGCCGGGCGCACCACCTTGCCCATGTTCAGGCCAATCGCCGGGTTACCCGACACCTCTACCGCGCGTTGCCACAGGCGGGTCATGGCGTCTTGCGGGAAGCGCGCATCGGGGTCACTGAGGGCGGCGTAGTCCAGGCCCAGTTGCTTGAACAAGGCACGGCAATCCAGGCCATCCATTTCCAGCGCCTTGACGATGCCCATCGCCCAGCTTGCAGAAGTTGTTCGTTCGCTCATGGCGTCTTCTTGTTGAAAGCAGGCTCAAACGGCAGCCAGGAAGCCAAGGATACTAAAGTGGCATCTATTGTCACTGGCTGTTAGCACTGATCACTCTAGACTCAAATAAGCTCCCCGCCGCGCACCCGTTGGCGGCACAGCAACCAGAGGGCCGGTGACCGTGGAAAACATCAAGAAATTCAACAGTTTTGCCGAGTTCTACCCGTACTACCTGAGCGAACATGGCAACAGCACCTGCCGACGCCTGCACTTTATCGGCACCACCCTGGTAATAGGCATTCTCGCGTACGCCATCGGCAGAGGCTCATTGGTTCTGCTGCTGGCGTTGCCCCTGGCAGGCTACAGCTTTGCCTGGATTGGCCACTTCTTCTTCGAAAAGAACCGCCCCGCCACCTTTCAGCACCCGTTCTACAGCTTGCTGGGGGATTTTGTGATGTACCGCGACATGATCCTGGGCAAGGTGCCGTTCTAGGGGTGTGACCTCATGTCACTTGCGCCTGAACCATTAAAAATTGTGCATCTGTGGAGATAAAAGTCTTTTTGTCATTTACGGTGCTGTATCCTGCCAAGGCTTTTTGAGAGCGCGGAATCACCTGCGATTGAAAAAACAGACCTTGCGAGGAGCGACCACGATGCACGAGATACCTAATCTCCCCTTCCCAAGCCTGCACCCAACTGAGCAGCCAACACCGCAGCAGGCCAGCGACAAGCAGCCTGAGGCCAAAGAAGCAAAACCAGTCGAGCGCGAAAGCCAAGACTGACGCCGTACCAGACCGTGTGGAAAGCGCGCCTTTGAGCGCTTTCCACACTGCCTGAATTATCCGAGACCTTCACTATGACCACTTCCCCTTCCGACACGCCGGACGCCGCTGTACTCGACGCTGCCTTGCAGATGGTCGAAGTCTGGAACCGCCTCAGTGCCGACAAGCAAGCAGCACTGCTCAAGCGCTTCGGCACCCAGGAAAACGCCCTGGCGGCCTTGGTGACCACCCAATTGCTGGCCCCCGCCCAAGCTTGATCTGCCTTAGATCTGACGTTTTACATTTTTGCCGCCCTGCCCGGCTTGCGCACCGGTATCATTAGCAGCCTATCTTTACCTGCTGCGACAGTGGATCTCTCCCATGCCAGATACCCAGCGCCCCATGACGGTCACGCTGCAAGTCGTTTCCATCGTGCTGTTTACCTTCATCGGCTACTTGAATATCGGCATCCCCCTGGCCGTACTACCGGGCTATGTCCATAGCCAGTTGGGCTATGGCGCCGTCATCGCCGGGCTGGTGATCAGCGTGCAATACCTGGCAACCCTGCTGAGCCGCCCCTATGCCGGTAAGATCATCGACAATCTGGGCAGCAAGCGCGCCGTGCTGATCGGCTTGGTGGGCTGCGGTTTGAGTGGCGTGTTCATGTTGTTTGCGGCGTGGTTTTCCAGCCTGCCGGCTCTGAGCCTCGGCTGCCTGCTGGTCGGGCGGCTGGTGCTGGGCAGCGCTGAAAGCCTGGTGGGTTCGGGCGCGATTGGCTGGGGCATTGGCCGTGTCGGCGCGGCGAACACGGCCAAGGTTATTTCCTGGAACGGCATTGCCAGCTACGGCGCGCTGGCGGTGGGTGCGCCGTTGGGGGTGCTGCTGGTCAGCCATTTTGGGCTGTGGAGCATGGGCGTCAGCATCATTCTGTTGGCCGTGCTGGGTGTGCTGTTGGCCTGGAAAAAACAAGCGGCGCCGATTGTGCCCGGCGTACGTTTGCCGTTCATGAACGTGCTGGGCCGCGTGCTGCCCCATGGTTGCGCGCTAGCGCTGGGCTCCATCGGCTTTGGCACCATCGCCACCTTTATCACGTTGTATTACAGCACCCAGCACTGGGATAACGCGGTGTGGGCCTTGAGCCTGTTCGGTGCCAGTTTTATCGGCGCACGCTTGCTGTTTGGCAATTTGATCAACCGCATTGGCGGTTTTCGCGTCGCAATCGCCTGCCTGTCAGTGGAAGTACTGGGCCTGCTGTTGCTGTGGCTGGCGCCGGATGCCCAACTGGCGTTGGCGGGTGCGGCGTTGAGCGGTTTCGGCTTTTCCCTGGTGTTCCCGGCGCTGGGGGTAGAGGCGGTCAACCTGGTGCCGGCCTCCAGCCGAGGTTCGGCGGTGGGCGCCTATTCGCTGTTTATCGACTTGTCCCTGGGCATCACCGGGCCGCTGGCGGGCGCCGTGGCGGCAGGTTTTGGCTTTGCCTCAATCTTCCTGTTCGCGGCCCTCGCAGCTTTCGCCGGTTTGCTGCTGAGCTTCTACCTGTACCGCCAGGCGCCTAAGGCCCGCGAAACACGCGACGCCTAGAAGTCGACCTTGCCGCGCCCGGCCTTGATGCTGCCGCGCTTGGTCTTGGACTCCAGGCGGCGTTTCTTCGAACCCAGGGTGGGCTTGGTCGGACGACGCTTTTTCTCGACCTTGGTGGCGCTCTGGATCAACTCCACCAGGCGCTCCAGCGCATCGGCACGGTTCTGCTCCTGGGTGCGATATTGCTGGGCCTTGAGCACCAGCACGCCTTCGCTGGTGATCCGGCTGTCACGCAGCGCCAGCAGGCGCTCCTTGTAAAACTCCGGCAACGACGAGGCCGGAATATCAAACCGCAGGTGCACCGCACTCGACACCTTATTGACGTTCTGCCCACCGGCACCCTGGGCACGAATGGCGGTCAGCTCGATCTCGGCGTCGGGCAGGTGCACATTGTTGGAAATTTCCAGCATCAATCAAAACCTTAGGCAACGGACAAGCCCAACTCGGACAACAATATCGACGCCTGGGCTTTGGAAATCACGGCGCCTTTGAACAGTTTGGCATCATTGAGGCGAAAACCGCTCAAATCTGCACCGCGCAAGTCGGCACCCGCAAAATTAGCGCCGTTGATGCGGGCATGTGCGAGGCTGCAGTCGACCAGTTCAGCCTTGCGAAAGTCCGTATCCGACAAGTCGCTGTCGGAAAAATCCAGATTCTTGAGCACACTTCGAGCAAACGACAACCCGGATAAAAAGGCACTGTTGAGCAGGGTTTCGCTGAAGCTCAGCCCCAGTGACGCGCAATGGGTGAAATTGGCGCCCGTCAGCTTGCACTGGGTAAAAGTCGCCTGGGACAGTTTGCTGCGCTGCCAACGAGTGTTGTTCAGATCGCAACTGTGGAATTGCGCCTCGAGCAGGTTGGCCGCTTCGAAAATGGCGAGACTGGCTCGGCAGTTTTTCCACTGAGTCCCTTCCAGTCGAGAACCGAGAAACGAGGTCTGGACCAGGGTGCAGCGCTCGAACACCCAGTTGTCCAATGCCATGCGCGACAGGTCGACGCCACTTAAATCTACTCCGATCAAGCGCAAAGGGCCGCTGTGCGGGTCTATCAAGTCTTCCAGCTCATCGCGCTGCAAGGCGCTATCGGCGACGTCGGTGTATTGCATCGGGGCCTCCGAGCATGCGGAAAAAAGAGGGGGCGATTCTAACCTGCCATACCCACAAAAAACCCGGCAGGGCGCCGGGTTTTCTGCAAGGGGAAAAGTCCTACTCCAGAACCGGACCCGTTGCGCCAATAGCCGGCCGCGCCGTGCGCTTGTTCTTGATCCAGTAACACACTGCCATGAACGCTACCCACACCGGGATCGCATATACCGACACCTGAATCCCCGGCATCATCAGCATGATCACCAGGATAAACACCACGAACGCCAGGCAGATGTAGTTTCCATACGGATACCACAACGCCTTGAACAGCGGCACCTGGCCGGTGCGGTTCATGTGCTGGCGGAACTTGACGTGGGAGAAACTGATCATCGCCCAGTTGATCACCAACGTGGCCACCACCAGCGACATCAGCAGTTCCAGCGCGTCATGGGGCATCAGGTAGTTCATCAGCACCGCCACCAGGGTGATCGCTGCCGAGGCCAGGATCGAACGCACCGGCACGCCGCGCTTATCGATCTTCGCCAGGGCCCTGGGCGCATCGCCCTGCTCGGCCATGCCCAAGAGCATGCGGCTGTTGCAGTAGGTACCGCTGTTGTACACCGACAGCGCGGCGGTCAGCACCACGAAGTTGAGGATATGCGCGGCGGTGTTACTGCCCAGCATCGAGAACACCTGCACGAACGGGCTACCGCTGTAGGCATCGCCGGAGGCGTTGAGGGTCGCCAGCAGGCTGTCCCACGGTGTGAGCGACAGCAGTACTACCAGGGCACCGATGTAGAAAATCAGGATGCGGTAGATCACCTGATTGATCGCCTTGGGGATAACAGTACGTGGCTGGTCGGCTTCGGCAGCGGTAAAGCCGAGCATTTCCAGGCCGCCGAAGGAGAACATGATGATCGCCATGGCCATCACCAAGCCGCCGACGCCATGGGGGAAGAAACCACCATGCTCCCACAGGTTGCTGACCGAGGCTTGGGGACCGCCGCTGCCGCTGACCAGCAGGTAGCTGCCCAGGGCGATCATGCCGACGATCGCCACCACCTTGATGATGGCGAACCAGAACTCGGCTTCACCGAAGACTTTGACGTTGGCCAGGTTGATCGCGTTGATTAGCACGAAAAACGCCGCCGCCGAGACCCAGGTCGGAATCTCCGGCCACCAGTAGTGCACGTATTTGCCGACGGCCGTCAGCTCCGACATACCCACCAGAATGTACAGAATCCAGCAGTTCCAGCCCGACAGAAAACCGGCGAAACCGCCCCAGTACTTGTGGGCAAAATGGCTGAAGGAGCCGGCGACGGGCTCCTCGACAATCATTTCGCCTAGCTGGCGCATGATCATGAAGGCGATAAAGCCGCAGATGGCATAGCCCAGGATCATCGACGGGCCGGCGGATTTGAGCACCCCGGCCGAGCCCAGGAACAGGCCGGTGCCGATGGCGCCACCGAGGGCGATCAACTGGATATGCCGATTTTTCAGGCCGCGTTTCAGCTCGCCTGAAGAGGAATGGGGTCCACTCATGAAAAGGGTCTCACGCAAGGTTTGAAGAGTTGAATGCAGGTTGCTGCCTTGAATTACCGACTCAAGCAGCGCCGCTCAAACCCCAGCGCAGGCACCAGGAGTACAGCGTCTTTCTAATGGTCATGCGTCACCTGTTTGTTTTTATCTGTGACGAAATCGAACCCGTCCGGCTCGTGGCCAGGCGGAGTGATCAGGGGGATCAAACCCTGAGGTCTTGGCCTTTTGCGTGGGTACGCAAGGGGGGTCACAGTAAAACGCGGCGCATTGTACACCGCTCGACAGCTTCGGCACGCACCGGGAAAGTGCACAGGCAATTCTGTCAGCTAATGCTTACATCGACGCGCCCCCCCAACAACGCCAGGGCAGTTGCGTAAATCTATCGTTACACCACGGAAATTCTGCGTTACAGCCAGACTTTGGCAGCCCTCAACGGAATTCTGTCGGAAGGCCACGTCTGAAGAATCGCTTCAGCCAATTTACTGTTTTGCCTGAATAAAAAAATCCGCCAAAAAACAGAAGAAAAAATCCAAATGAAACCGTGTCAATAAATTTTTTGCATTTCGAAACACTCTCTTCTAGGTTCTTTCCACTTGCCCGCGAAGCCCGTGGGTGAGCCGTTCTCAATCAACGTCCTCTAGGAGATACACCATGCAAGCACTGGAAAACGACCTGGAAACCGAACTGCAACTCGACGATTGGTTTGAAGCGCCGACCCATGAGGCCGCCGTTGAAATGATGCAAGCCGATGCCGTTGTGCCTTTTGGCACCGCGATGTGGCCTTTCTAATAACCGGCAGGCATCCGGCAGGCGCTGTGCACGGCGCCTGCCCCCTTACCCAAGGCACCGAAGGACACCCGTCATGGACAAGGCCCGCGCCGTCGAACACTTTCTCTACTACCTTGCTCACCACCCTGCCCTCAACGGTCTGAACCGCCCCACCGTGTTGCTGGGCCATACCGAGCGCTATGAAGCCATCGCCCAGGCGATCACCCACGGCAGCGCCGCCCGCTTCAACTTCCAACTGCAACGCCTGGACCTGGCGCCCAGCGACACCCTGGCACAAGCCATTCAAACCTGTGACCTCTACCTGTTTCTCTACGATTCCTCCACGCTGCCCAACCCACGCGCCGAAGGCCCTGACTTTATCCGCGCCCTGCAAGGCGTGATGGCCGAGCACTGGAAGAAATCCCTGCTGTTCAAGGATTACGGCGACTATTTTTACGACACCTTCAGCGTCGAGCCCCAACGCATCGCCGACCTCAACGCCACACTGATCCGGCGCATGGCCCAGGCCAACGTGCTGAGCTTTACCGACAAACACGGTTCGCGCCTGGAAGCACCGATGAGCAGCATCAAGAAGTGGACCAATATCAACGGCGTCGGCAACCACGACCTGGCGCCCGGCGAAATCGCCACCCACAGCGAAGCCATCAACGGCCAGGTGCGGTTTGTCGGCACCTTCCTCAGTACCATCCCCTTTGCACGCAAATACGGCGTGCTGCAATCCCCGTTGGAGTTATGGATCGAGAACTCCACCGTTTGCAGCGTGGCCAGCGAAGTGCCGGGGCTGGCAGATGACTTCAACAAGTACCTGAATGCCAACCCGTCCAACCGTCGCGTGGAGGAGTTAGGGATTGGCACCAATGAAGGGGTCAAGGACCTGTATGCGCGCAATGCCGGGTTTGAAGAGCGTCACTGCGGGCTGCACCTGGGCTTGGGTGGCGGGCAGAAAGGCAGTCATCACCTGGACCTGATCTTTGCCAGCGGGGTATTGGCGCTGGATGACAAGCCGGTGTTTGATGGCGCCTTTGCCTTTTAAAAGACCGTCAGACGTGTAGAGATCCCTGTGGGAGCCGGGCTTGCCCTAATGCCAGTCAGTTAAGAGCTAGAGCAGACAACCAGTGACTTGTGGCGAGGGAGCTTGCTCCCGCTGGACT
>NZ_JBQEQE010000026.1:0-73818 GCF_052046095.1 Pseudomonas sp. 22072 | reverse complement strand
GCTGCGCCAGGTGGAATTGAGCAGGGCCAAGGATTTGCTCGCCGAGTTGATGACCATCGACAACCCGCAGGTTATCCACAGCTCGCTGCAATTGGCGCTGAAAAACCTGGGGTTGACCCGGATGATCAACCCGGCCTCGGCCAAAACCCTGTAGGAGCGAGCTTCTAGCAGACCGTTCCCGCGCTCTGCGTGGGAATGCAGCCCTGGGACGCTCCGCGTCGGCTTTTAGAGCGTGACGCAGAGCGTCACAAGAGGCGTTCCCACGCAGAGCGTGGGAACGATCAAAGTGAAGTGGATGCTGCGCCAGGTGGAATTGAGCAGGGCCAAGGATTTGCTCGCCGAGTTGATGACCATCGACAACCCGCAGGTTATCCACATCTCGCTGCAATTGGCGCTGAAAAACCTGGGGTTGACCCGGATGATCAACCCGGCCTCGGCCAAAACCCTCTAGACCGAAGCGCCTTCATCGCAGGCAAGCCAGCTCCCACCTGTGGAATGCATTCCCCTGTGGGAGCTGGCTTGCCTGCGATAGCGGTGGTCCAAGCAGCGCTAAAACATCAGGTCCACCTCACCCAGCCGCCCCCCGTGCGGGCCAAAGCTGCGCTCCAGCATCCGCCGCGTCCCATTGGCATTCACGATCAGCGCCGTGCTCGCCCGTGTCCCATAACTGGGGCTGGCGATAAACACGCTCGACAGCAGGCTTTCGGTCGCCAGGCCTACGCCGGTGTCCGGCAACTCAGCAAACGGGGCAGTCTGCGGGTCGCTGAGAATTCCCAGCAGTGCCTCAGGCTCGGGGTTTTCCAGCACGGCGCTGAACGCTGCTTTGGCCTTCACCAGCTTCGGCCATGGCGTATCCAGCCCGGCATTGGATAACCCGTACACCCCAGCCTTCAACCGCGTAGCCTCGGTGTCATTGGCGTTGTAGTGCCACAGCTCATCCCGCGTGCCCACCAGCAGGTTGAACCCGGCATATTCAATCGAGCGGCCATTCACATCGGCCAAATAATCGTCGATCGGCAGCGAACCGCTGAGAAACCGCGCAACCAGTTCGCCGCGAGACTTGCGTGCCGGTGGCTGGTGCGGGTCGCGGATGTTGGTCAAGGCGGCAAAGCGCCCATCCGCGTTCATCCCCAGCCAGGTGCCCCCGGCCTCCTGATCGCGACCGGCATAGACCTGGGGCGCATCCGCCCACTGGGCTAGCGGCAGGCTGGGGCGGGCGTAGAACTCATCGCGGTTGGCCGCAACGATCAGCGGTTGGGCATGGCCCGGTCGCCAGGCGAAAACAATCAGGCACATCGGGTGACCCCTTTTGTGTTTTTGCCACTCTACCCACAGACGCGCCGGTGTTCCATCGTCTCGAAGTTGGGCCGCGCACCTCTGATCCGTTAACATGCCGGGCTGTTTGGTGTGTATGTGAACTTCTTAATTTGATCTCGCAGCTGTAACGCAGGCTTAATCGCACATCGGCATGGTCCGGTGCGTCATGACTAAATGTTTTAACGAGGAGTCGCAATGCTGCCTTACCCGCAGATCGACCCGGTGGCCCTGGCCATCGGTCCGCTGAAAATCCATTGGTACGGGTTGATGTACCTGATCGGCATCGGCGGTGCCTGGCTGCTGGCTTCCCGGCGCCTGAACCGTTTCGACCCGACCTGGACCAAGGAGAAGCTCTCCGACATGGTGTTCTGGATGTCGATGGGCGTGATCGTCGGCGGGCGCCTGGGGTATGTGCTGTTCTACGACCTGTCTGCGTATCTCGCCAACCCGACCCTGATCTTCGAAGTGTGGAAGGGCGGTATGGCGTTCCACGGGGGGTTTATCGGCGTGATGATCGCCGCCTGGTGGTTTGGCCGGCGCAATGGCAAGTCGTTCTTCCAGCTGATGGACTTCGTCGCCCCCTTCGTGCCGATCGGCCTGGGCGCCGGGCGCATTGGTAACTTTATCAACGCCGAGCTGTGGGGCAAGCCGACCGACGTACCGTGGGCCATGGTGTTCCCGCCGTTCAGCGACCCGGCACAACTGCCGCGCCACCCGTCGCAGCTTTACCAGTTCGCGTTGGAAGGTGTGGCGCTGTTCCTTATTCTCTATATCTTCTCGCGCAAGCCACGCCCAACCATGGCCGTCTCGGGCATGTTCGCGCTGTTCTACGGGATTTTCCGCTTTATCGTCGAATTCGTACGGGTACCTGATGCGCAGTTGGGCTACCTGGCGTGGGGCTGGCTGACCATGGGTCAGGTGCTTAGCCTGCCGATGATCCTGGCGGGCCTGGGCATGCTGTGGTGGGCGTACAATCGCCCGCAGCCGCTGAAGAACGCCGCGCTTTAAATTCGAATGCCAAGACCAGGAGGTCTTGGCTTCAACGATACGGGTAAAAACATGAAGCAATATCTCGAACTGCTGCAGGACGTCGTGACCAATGGCCTGACCAAGGGCGACCGCACGGGCACCGGCACCAAGGCTGTGTTTGCGCGTCAGTATCGGCATAACCTGGCCGACGGCTTCCCGCTGCTGACCACCAAGAAGCTGCACTTCAAAAGCATCGCCAACGAACTGATCTGGATGTTGAGCGGCAACACCAACATCAAGTGGCTCAACGAAAATGGCGTGAAGATTTGGGATGAGTGGGCCACCGAAGACGGCGACCTGGGCCCGGTCTACGGCGAGCAGTGGACCGCCTGGCCGACCAAGGACGGCGGCACGATCAACCAGATCGACTACATGGTGCACACGCTCAAGACCAACCCCAACAGCCGTCGCATCCTGTTCCACGGCTGGAACGTTGAATACCTGCCGGACGAAACCCAGAGCCCGCAGGAAAACGCGCGTAATGGCAAGCAAGCCTTGCCGCCGTGCCATTTGCTTTACCAGGCGTTCGTGCATGACGGCCATCTGTCGATGCAGCTGTATATCCGCAGCTCCGACGTGTTCCTGGGCCTGCCGTACAACACTGCCGCGCTGGCGTTGCTGACCCACATGCTGGCCCAGCAGTGCGACCTGATCCCCCACGAGATCATCGTCACCACGGGCGACACCCACGCCTACAGCAACCACATGGAACAGATCCAGACCCAGTTGGCGCGTACGCCGAAAAAACTGCCGGAACTGGTGATCAAGCGTAAGCCTGCGTCGATCTACGACTATAAGTTCGAAGACTTCGAAATCGTGGGCTACGACGCCGACCCAAGCATCAAGGCCGACGTGGCGATCTAAAGCCTTACTCGGTGAAAAACTGTGGGAGCTGGCTTGCCTGCGATAGCGCAGTGTCANCATCGCAGGCAAGCCAGCTCCCACATGGGTTTGGTGTTCGCTTGAGTTAATGGCCGTGGCTTCTGCCCACATGCGAAGGCTCGGCCTCGCTGGCCGCAATCCCGCCGCTGACTTCCAACTGCTGCAAGATCCCGCACTGGTTCCCACCGCCGCAACGTTGGCGCAGGTCCAGCAGTTGTTCCTGCAAGGCCAACAACCCGTCGATCCGCGCTTTCACATGGTGGATATGCTCGTCGATCAAGGCATTCACGCTTTCGCATTGGTCCTGGGGGCTGTCGCGCAGCCCCAGCAGGCTGCGGATTTCTTCGAGGGTCATGTCCAGGCTGCGGCAGTTGCGGATAAAGGTCAGCCGTTCGGTATGCGCCTGGGTGTATACGCGGTAGTTGCCGTCGGTGCGTGCCGGGGGCGGCAGCAGGTTTTCCTTCTCGTAATAACGGATGGTTTCCACCGGGCAATCGGTGAGTTTGGCCAGTTCGCCGATCTTCATCGCAGCAATCTCCAAATGGGCGCTTGACCCTATAGTGGCTACAGGGTCTTTACTTGGCAACAGGCACCTTTACGGACGCGACCTGATGAGCCACTCCATTCATACCCCGCACAAGCACGACCACAAGCATGATCACGATCACGGTCATGACCACGGCCATGATCACAAACATGACCATGGGCCCGCCAAACTCACGCCTGTGGATAACCACGGCCATTCCGGCTCCTGCTGCTCCGGCGCTGCCGGGCCTGCCATCGTGACCTTGAGTGAAGCGCCCACCGCCGGCTCGCGCCTGAGCGCCTTCCGCATCGAAGCCATGGATTGCCCTACCGAGCAGACGCTGATCCAGAACAAGCTGGGCAAGCTCGCTGGCGTGCAGCAACTGGAATTCAACCTGATCAACCGCATCCTCGGCGTCACCCATGACCTGCCGAACACGGCGCCGATCATTGAGGCAATCAAGTCCATCGGCATGCAGGCCGACCCTATCGAAGAAGGCAGCCCCGCTGCCGCGCCGCCCGCCAAGAAACATTGGTGGCCGCTGGCGGTGTCGGGCGTGGGTGCCCTGGGGGCAGAGGTGTTGCACTTCACTGGTGTGGCCCCCACCTGGGTAATCGCGCTGGTGGCGTTGGTGTCGATTCTCAGCGGCGGCCTTACCACCTACAAGAAGGGCTGGATTGCCCTGAAGAACTTCAACCTCAATATCAATGCCTTGATGAGCATCGCGGTGACGGGCGCGATCCTGATTGGCCAGTGGCCGGAAGCGGCGATGGTGATGTTCCTGTTCACCGTGGCCGAGTTGATTGAGGCCAAGTCCCTGGACCGGGCGCGCAACGCCATCAGCGGCCTGATGCAGATGACCCCGGAACAGGCCACGGTACGCCAGGCCGATGGTTCCTGGCTGGAACAAGAGGTCAAGAGCATTGATCTTGGCGCGATTGTCCGAGTAAAACCCGGCGAGCGCATCGGGCTCGACGGTGAAGTCACGGCCGGCCAGTCCACCATCGACCAGGCACCGATCACCGGGGAAAGCCTGCCGATAGAAAAAACCGTGGGCGATAAAGTGTTTGCCGGCACCATCAACCAGGCCGGCGCCCTGGAGTACAAGGTCACCGCCGCGGCCAACAACTCCACGCTGGCGCGGATCATTCACGCCGTGGAACAGGCCCAAGGGGCACGGGCGCCAACCCAGCGCTTTGTCGACAGTTTCTCCAAGGTCTACACCCCGGCTGTCTTCCTGTTTGCCCTCGGTGTGGCGGTGATTCCGCCGCTGTTCATGGCGGGCGTGTGGTTTGACTGGATCTACCGCGCCCTCGTGCTGCTGGTGGTGGCCTGCCCTTGTGCCTTGGTGATCTCCACCCCGGTGACCATTGTCAGCGGCCTGGCGGCGGCGGCGCGCAAAGGCATCCTGATCAAGGGCGGCGTGTACCTGGAGGGCGGCTACAAGCTCGACTACCTGGCCCTCGACAAGACCGGCACCATCACTCACGGCAAACCGGTGCAAACCGACTACCTGCCGCTGTTCCCGAACATCGAAGACAGCGCGCCGGCCCTGGCGGCCAGCTTGGCATCGCGTTCCGATCATCCGGTGTCCCTGGCGATTGCCAACGCGGCTGTGGATAAAAACCTGTCGACTCACGCTGTGGATAACTTCGAGGCCCTGGCCGGGCGCGGTGTGCGCGGCGACATCAACGGCCAGACCTATCACCTGGGCAACCACCGCCTGGTGGAAGATCTGGGCTTGTGCTCAGAGGCGTTGGAAGAAAAACTCTTCGCCCTGGAAAAACAAGGTAAGTCCGTCGTGCTGCTGCTGGACAAGTCCGGCCCCCTGGCGCTGTTTGCCGTGGCCGACACGGTCAAGGAGAGCAGCCGCGAAGCCATTCAGCAGTTGCACGACCTGGGCATCAAGACCCTGATGCTCACCGGCGACAACACCCACACTGCCAAGGCCATTGCGGCCCAGGTGGGCATCGACCAGGCCCAGGGCGACCTGTTGCCCACCGACAAGCTGCAAGCCATCGAAACCCTCTACGGCCAGGGCCATCGGGTGGGCATGGTGGGTGATGGCATCAACGACGCCCCGGCCCTGGCCCGTGCCGAGATCGGCTTTGCGATGGCCGCGGCGGGCACTGACACCGCTATCGAGACCGCCGACGTGGCGCTGATGGACGATGATTTGCGCAAGATTCCGGCTTTCATTCGGTTGTCGCGGCAAACGTCGAGTATCCTCAAGCAGAACATCGCCCTGGCGCTGGTGATCAAGGCGATCTTCCTGGCCGTCACGTTCATGGGCATGGCGACCATGTGGATGGCGGTCTTCGCCGACATGGGCGTGAGCCTGCTGGTGGTGTTCAATGGCCTGCGCCTGGTGCGCAAATAGAGGATGAGAGGGTGGTGTGCTGAGTGCTGAGTTAAAGGCGTTTTTCATGGTCGCCCGCCTGGGCAGCATTACCCAGGCGGCGAAGAAACTCGGCTTGAGCCAGCCCACGGTGACCACCCAGATTCGCAACCTGGAAAGCCACTACGGCGTCGAGTTGTTCTACCGTGGCGGCCGCCGCCTCACCGTCAGCGACGAAGGCGCGCGGCTATTGCCGATGGTCAAGGCGCTGTTGCAGCAGGAAGCGGATATCGAGTTTTTCCTGCGCAACAACGGCCAGGTCCAGGGTGCGCTGAGAATTGCCGCAACGGCGCCGTATTACATCCTCGATCTGGTCAAAGCCTTTCGCGAGCGCCTGCCCCAGGTGGACGTGTCGGTGGAAATCGGCAACTCCCAGCAGGTGCTTGAGGCGCTGGACGATTACCGCGTCGATGTCGCGGCCTCATCGCAATTGCTGGAAGACGCCCGGCTGATCCGCCGCGTGCTGGGCACCGACCCGCTGGTGCTGGCGGTGCACCGCAATCACCCGTTGGCCAAGCTCGATCACGTACCGTTGAGCGCGCTAGTCGGGCATACCTTGCTGATGCGTGAAGCGGGCTCCACTACCCGCAGGCTGACGGAAGAGATGTTGAAGAATGCGGGCGTCGGATATGGGCCGTTGTTGGAGATTGGCAGCCGTGAGTCGATTCGCGAGGCGGTGCTGCGCAATATCGGCATCAGCATCATCGCCCGCCAGGAAGTGCCCCACGACCCGCAGTTGCGCGTGCTGACCATCGAGAATGCACCGCAGATTCCGGAGTATCTGTATTGCCTCAAGGAGCGCAAAGGAGCGCGCCTGCCTGCGGCGTTCCTTGGCCTGGCTCAGGAAATGTCACCCCTCTGATCGTTCCCACGCTCCGCGTGGGAACGCCGCTCAGGACGCTCCGCGTCCGTGACGCGGAGCGTCACTAGAGACATTCCCACGCAGAGCGTGGGAACGATCATGATAGCGGTCGTGAGTCCTACACAAATCCACCAATACCACTATCACCTCTTTTTGCCTTTCTGCCACACCCGCTACGCATTGCCCTCCTAGCATGGCCTTCATTCGTTCGATGAGGTGCCACCATGCACACAGCCCTGACCCAACCCGGCGCACCGATGAAAGTGCGCGCAATCCAGAAACGCTTTGGCGCCTTCACCGCGCTGGACAACGTCTCCCTGGACGTCGCCGCCGGCGAGCTGGTGTGCCTGCTGGGCCCTTCCGGCTGTGGCAAGACCACACTGCTGCGCTGCATCGCCGGCCTGGAGCGCCAGGACAGCGGTGAGCTTTACCTGGGCGAGCGGGACGTGTCCCTGCTGCCACCCCAGGCGCGGGACTACGGCATCCTGTTCCAGTCCTATGCGTTGTTTCCCAACCTCAGCGTTGAAGCGAACATCGGCTACGGCCTCACCGGCAGCGGCCGCGATGAAGTGCGCAAGCGGGTCGCGCAGATGCTCGAACTGGTCGGCCTGGTGGGCAGCGAAAAGAAGTACCCCGGCCAACTCTCCGGCGGCCAGCAACAGCGCGTCGCCCTGGCCCGCGCACTGGCGCCGGCGCCGTCGTTATTGCTGTTGGATGAGCCGATGTCGGCCCTCGATGCCCGCGTGCGTGAGCACCTGTGCACCGAACTGCGCCAACTGCAGCGGCGCCTGGGTATCACCACCCTGATGGTGACCCACAACCAGGACGAGGCCATGTTGATGGCCGACCGCATCGCCGTGATGAACAACGGCAAGGTCGAGCAGTACGCCACGCCCCAGGAAATCTACGACCGCCCGGCCACGCCGTTCGTGGCAGAGTTTGTCGGCCAGGGCAACTGGTTGCCGTTCAGCCGTAACAGCGCCAGCCATGCTCAGGTGGGTGGGTTGAACATGCGCCTGGCTGAGGACGCCGGTGTCGCCCAGTCCGGCCGCTTGTTCTGCCGCCCGGAAGCCATTTGCGTCAACCCACCGGTGCATGAAGAAAACCTGTTCCCGGCCAAGGTTCGCGAGATCACCTTTCTCGGCAACCGCTGCCGCATGAGCTTTGAGCTGGAACAATTGCCGGGTCATGCGTTGCTGGCTGAACTGGCGCCGGAAGCGATGCCGCGCCTGGGCGCCCAGGACATCTGGGTGGCGTTGCCGCCGCGCAGCCTGCAGGTGTTTGCCTGAGATGGGGGCGGTGATGACATTGCCGGTACCGCGCCAGGTGTCCCGAGCCGAGTGGGGCGACCGCCTCTTTGTGGTCGGCGGCAAATGGCTCTGGCTGGGCCTGTTGGTGGTGGCGGTGCTGTTGCCGCTGTTGGCGATCTTCTGGCGCGGCTTCAGCAGCGAAGCCGGGCAGGGCGGTGGCCTGGTAGCCGCTCGCGAACTGCTGAGCAGCGCCAACTTTCACTGGTTGCTGGGCAATAGCCTGAAAGTTTCCCTCAGCGTGGCGGCCATCGTCGTGCCGCTGGCCTACTTGTTTGCCTATGCCCTGCAACGCACGCTGATCCCCGGCAAGTCCATCTGGCGCGGCCTGTCATTGCTGCCATTGATGGCGCCGTCGATGCTGCCAGGTATTGCTCTGGTTTATCTGTTCGGCAACCAGGGCCTGCTGCGCGGCTTGTTCTCGGAGAATATCTACGGTTTCTGGGGCATTGTGCTCGGTGAGGTGATTTACACCTTTCCCCATGCCTTGATGATCTTGCTCTCGGCGTTGTCCCTGGCGGATGCACGCTTGTTTGACGCTGCTTCGAGCATGGGCGCCAGCCCGGCACGGGCGTTTCGCAGCATTACCTGGCCAGCCACGCGCCAGGCGGTATTCGCCGCTTTCTGCCTGGTGTTCACCCTGACCATCACCGACTTCGGAGTACCGGTGGTGGTGGGCGGCGATTATCAGGTGCTGGCGCTGGAAGCCTACAAGGCGGTGGTGGGCCAGCAACAGTTCGGTCGCGGCGCGTTGATCGGCATGGTGTTGCTGCTGCCGGCGCTGTTCAGCTTTGGCGTGGATGCGTGGTTGCGCCGTCGGCATGGCGACGCGATGAGCGGCCGCGCCCAGGTGTTCCAGCCAGCGCCATCGCGGCTGCGCGACGGGTGCTACCTGGCCGTCGTGCTGCTGATTTGCGCGGCGTTGCTGCTGGTGTTCGGCATGGCGGTGTACTCCTCGCTGGTGAAATTCTGGCCGTACAACCTGTCGCTGTCGCTCAACCACTACCAATTCGAAGACACCGCCGGCGGCGGCTGGCTGGCCTATCGCAACAGCCTGACCATGGCGCTGTGTACGGCGTTGATCGGCAGCGTGCTGATTTTCACCGGCGCCTACCTGATGGAAAAAACCAAGGGCCAGAAAAACCTCAACCTGGCGCTGCGCATGCTCAGCTTCGTGCCAATGGCCGTGCCGGGCCTGGTCCTGGGGCTGGGCTACGTGTTCTTCTTCAACCTCAACGGCAACCCGTTGCATGTGTTGTACGGCAGCATGGCGTTGCTGGTGGTGTGCACCATTGCACACTACCTGACCACCGCGCAGATGACTGCAACCACCGCCTTGCGCCAGTTGGACGCCGAGTTCGAAGCCGCCGCGTTGTCCCTCAAGGCACCGTTGTACCGCCATTATCTGCGCGTCACAGTGCCGATCTGTCTGCCGGCGCTGCTGGACATCCTGCGCTACCTGTTTGTCTCGGCGATGACCACCGTCTCCGCCGCGATCTTCCTCTACAGCCCCGACACCATCCTCGCCGCCGTCGCCGTGCTGAACATGGACGACGCCGGCAATGTGGGGGGCGCGGCGGCCATGTCGACCCTGATCCTGTTCACCTCGGCCAGCGTCTCGCTGCTGCTGGCGTGGGCTTCACGTGGCGCGCTGCGCCGCTCCCAAGCCTGGCGCCAGCGCGCACCTGGCCAATAAACATCCCTGAAGGAGGTGCTCCATGTTCAAGCCCCTGGCGCTGGTCGCTGCAGTCCTCACGGCATTCAGTCTGAATGCCTTCGCCAAGACCGAGTTGACCGTATACACGGCCCTTGAAGCCGAGCAATTGAAGACCTACAAAAAAGCTTTCGAACAGGCCAACCCCGACGTCGAGATCAAGTGGGTGCGCGACTCCACCGGCATCATCACCGCCAAACTGCTGGCCGAGAAAGACCGCCCCCAGGCTGACGTAGTGTGGGGCCTGGCCGCCTCCAGCCTGGCGATCCTCGATCAGCAAGGCATGCTCGACAACTACGCGCCCAAGGACCTGGACAAGATCGGCAAGCATTACCGCGACGCCGCCAACCCTCCGGCCTGGGTGGGCATGGACGTGTGGGCCGCCACCCTCTGCTTCAACACCGTCGAAGCCGAGAAGCAGGGCCTCACCAAACCGGTGAGCTGGCAGGACCTGACCAAGCCCGAATACAAGGGCAAGATCGTGATGCCTAACCCGGCGTCTTCAGGCACCGGCTTCCTGGATGTCAGCGCCTGGCTCCAGACCTTCGGCGAGAAGCAAGGCTGGCTGTACATGGACGACCTGCACCGGAACATCGGCCAGTACGTTCACTCTGGCTCCAAGCCATGCAAGCTGGCGGCGTCCGGTGAGTTCCCGATTGGCATTTCCTTCGAATACCCGGCGGTTCAGCTCAAACGCCAGGGCGCGCCGCTGGAGATCATCCTGCCCAAAGAGGGGCTGGGCTGGGAGATCGAAGCCACCGCTGTGATCAAGGGCACTGCCCATGCCGACGCGGCGAAAAAACTCGCCGACTTCTCTGCCAGCACCGCGGCGATGGACCTGTACAAGGAAAACTTCGCCGTGCTCGCGCAACCGGGTATCGCCAAGCCGCAGACCGAATTGCCGGCGGACTATGAGCAACGGTTGATCAAGAACGACTTTGTCTGGGCTTCCAGGAACCGTGACAGCATCCTGGCCGAATGGCGTAAGCGTTATGACGGTAAGTCGGAAAAACAGTAACCGATCGTTCCCACGCTCGGCGTGGTAACGCCGCTCTGGACGCTCCGCGTCCGCTTTTAAAGGTCGTGACGCGGAGCGTCACCGGATGAATTCCCACGCGGAGCGCGGGAACCAGAGGACAGTATGAGTAGTGATCTGTTAGTCGTCGGCGCCGGCATCCTCGGCCTCTCCCACGCCTATGCCGCCGCCATGCGCGGCCTCAAGGTCAAGGTGTTCGAGCGCAGCGCCACGCCATTGGGCGCCTCAGTGCGCAACTTCGGCCAGGCACTGGTCACCGGTCAACCACCAGGGCCAATGCTGGACCTGGCGCGGGAAAGCCGCGAAATATGGGGCCAGTGGGCGCAAGCGGCGGGCCTGGCGCTCAAGCGCAATGGCTCCTACCTGTTCGCCCGCACTGAAGCCGAAGAACATCTGCTCGAAGCCTTCTGCGCCGGGCGCGCGCGGGAGCACGGCTACAACGTCGAGCTGCTGCAGGGCGCTGCCATGAACGACCTGTACGCCGGCCAGTTCCGCCATCACCGCGCCGCCCTGCATGGCAAGGATGACCAGCAGTTGTACTCCCGCGAGGCGATCCCGGCGCTGATCCATTACCTGAGCCAGCACTTGCACGTGGAGTTTCACTTCTCCACGCTGGTACGTGACGTAGAGCCGGGCCAGCTGCACAGCACGGCCGGCAGCTTTCCCGGGAAGCAGATCGTTGTCTGTTCAGGCCACGACTATCAGACCCTGCTGGCCGAATCCATCGCCCCGCTCAACCCGCACACCTGCCGCCTGCAAATGCTGCGTGCGCGGCCGGTGCTTAATCTGAACCTGCAACACGCGCTGCTCACCGGCTTGAGTTGCGTGCATTACGGCGCTTTCGCCGACCTGCCGGAAGCCGCTGTGGTCCAGGCGCAGATTCTGCGCGAAACGCCACATCTGCAGGAACACGGCATTCATCTGCTGATCAGCCCCACGCCCCATGGCGAGCTGATCATCGGCGACTCCCACCATTACGACAGCGACCCGTCGCCCTTCAATGCCGAGCAGATCGATGACTGGATGATCGAGCTGGCGCAGCAGACCCTGGGGTGCAACATCCAGGTGGTCGAGCGCTGGCAAGGCGTCTACGGCGCTCGCGGCCCCGGGCCGTTTTCGTTTGTGGAGGCGGCACCTGGCGTCAGCGCTGCCTTGATGCACACCGGCGTAGGGATGAGCGTGGGGCCGGCCATGGCCGAGCGCAATATCCGCAGGTTATGGGGAGAAGCGTGATGAACCCGGAACAGGCAGGCATTGGCGGTTCAGGTCTGGTCCAGGCGTTGGGCCAGGGCTTCAACCTGCTCCTGGCGCTCGGCCTGGCTTAGTTTCGCGTGAGGGTTGAGGGATGACCATTGCGGATAGGCGCGGGCTTTGTTCAAGGCGTCGGGCAGTTTGCCCTCGCGCCAGCTTTTGTCCTGGGGCGTATCGACCTTGATGCTGTGCATTGCCGCATGGCCGCGCAGGTTCAGGGCCTTGAGCAACTGGCGCTGGCGCAGGGCTAGCAGGCGCAGCACGCTGTCGTCGACGGTCAGCTCGCGCTGGCCCTTGATCTTGCCGAGCAGGCGACTGCCGTAGCTGCGTGCGGTTTGCAGGGCGCCACCGGCGATAGCGCCTGCCAGGGCCGCGGCGCCAAGGGTCAGGCCGCCGACCAGTAGATCCACGCCAGCACCGGCAGCGGCTCCGGCAGCTATCCCGCCGCCGACCCGCACGCCAAGTTGCTTGAGGGTTTCGGGGTTGAACAAGTCATCGCCCCAGCGACCGTCGAGCAGCGGCAGGTCGCTGGCCGCCGCGTCCTGTGAGCGAAAGCCGAACAGTTTGAGCAGGGCTTCAACGCACTTTTGTTCGCGTTGGCGCACGGCCTTGCGTAAGTCGCTGACGGCTTGGGGCTCATTCTCGGTTGTCACACTGCGACGGCAGGCCGCGCAGTCGATCAACAGTTCGGCGATCAAGCGGGCGGCGCTTTGCTGGCGAGCCTGGCGCTGGGCTTCTTGATCGAGGATCAGGCGTTCCAACTGCGGCCGTGAGTTTTCCAGCAGCAGGGCCAGGCTTTCATACAGCCGGCGTTCGCCGTCTTCGGGCGGTGCCACGCTGTCGAAACGCACCAGCGCATGCAGGCCGAGGCGGGCCAGGGCTTCGCGCCAGTCCGGTTCGCGGTGGTCGCTGCTGCTGACAAAGTTGAGCACCGGCAACAACGGCTTGCCGCAACTGGCCAGCACTTGCAGTTCGTCGCGGTACTTGGCCAGCACCGGCTCGCGAGCGTCGATCACGTACAGGCCGGCATCGGAGGCCAGCAACTGGCGCAGCACCTTGGCTTCCTGTTCGAAACGCTGGCGCGCCTCGCTGCCTTCCAGGAAACGCGCCAGCCGCGCAGGGCCATCCAGGCGTTCGCCGGGGCGGTCGAGGCGTTCCAGGTAATCGAGCAGGGCGATGGCGTCTTCCAGGCCGGGAGTGTCGTACAGCTCCAGCAAAGCTTCGCCATCTACCGATAGGCGTGCACCTTCCACGTGCCGCGTGGTGCTGGGGCGATGGGACACTTCGCCAAAGCCGACATCGCGGGTGAGGGTGCGCAACAATGAGGTTTTGCCCACGTTGGTATGGCCGACCACGGCGAGTTTCAGCGGTTTAGTCATGACCTGTCTCCAGCCAAGTGAGCGGCGCGCAATCGGCAAACGACACTTCAAGCTGTTGCAACGCGGCATGCCAGTCGCCCAGGCGCTCGGCGTCCAGCGCCTGGCCCGGTGGTGCCTGCAGCAGCCATACGCGAGTGTCGGTGGCGCTGCGTGCCAGCTCGGCGATCAGTGCCAGGCTGCCACGGTCGGGCGAGCGGCGCGGGTCACAGGCGATGGCCAGGCGCGCGGGTGGGAAACGGCTGAGTTGCTCCAGCAGTTTGTTGCGTGATTCGCGGCTGTCGAGGATGCCGGCGTTCTTGACGTTGGCAGGCAGTTTGGGGGGCCAAGGGTGTTGGTCGTCGAGTTCGATGGCGACCAGCAAGGCGCCATCACTCTCCAGCTCACTTGCGCCGCCGCTGATCGGGTGCAGGTGTTCGGGCGCCACATCGTTGACCCCCAGGCGCTCGCTGCTGGGCATCAGGCGTTCGCGCAGTTGGGCGTAACCGGGCAGGTTGAGGTCCAGGTGCAACGCTGCGCGCCCGCGTTTCCATCGCCACAGGCACAGCAAGGCAAGGATCAACCGCGGCAGCAGACCGTAGACCAGCAACACGCCCACCAGCCAGGCCGCCCAGGCCTGGCGGGCGCTTTCGATATTCAGCGCGGAGTCGCCGCTGGCGCGGATCATCTCCACGGTGGGCACATTGAAACCGAGCAGAGCCGGGAGTGTGCCGAGGGCCTGGGTCACGGCGACAAAGGTATCGGCGCCGAGAATGGTGGTTTCCCACACAAACCCATAGCGGCGGGTGGCGAGCAGAGTCAGTAGGATCACCAGGGCGCTGAGCAAGGCCAGCAACCACAAGCTGTTGACCAGCACACCCACCGCCCAGCGATTGAGTTTTTGCCGTTGCAGCAACAGCAACAACGCCGGGGCCAGTTGCGCGGCCTTGGCGTCACGGGCCAGTTTCTCGCTGAGCCACAACCACAGCCGGCCAAGGCTGGCGCTGTGTTCGCCGGCAAACAACAGGCCCAGGGCCCAACTGATCAGCAAGATCAGGTTCAGGCCGAGCAGGCTGCCCAAGGCCCAGAACACATTCACCGGGGCCAGGCCATTACCCAGCGCGGCGAACGCCAAACCGGCGCCGCTGATGACGGCGACCGCCGCCAGTAACAACAGCGCCAGGCGTGCGCCTTGCAGCCAGCGGCTGAGCGCGGCGGCCAAACCATCGCGCTCGGCCAGGTGCAGCGCACGCTGCTGGATGCGCGTGGCCAGATCGCCCCCGGCGGTGCGGGCCAAGCGGTTGGCTTCCAGGTCTTCCAGGGGGCCGGCGTGTTCTTCCCGCAGGCGCACGGTTTCTGTCAGCCAAAGTCTGTGCAGCGGGTTCAGTGCAGTCACGCGCCGTCCTGTCGTGTTGATGAGGTTGGAGCATAACCGCTGGCTCGCCGCTCTGGTATTCTCGTCGCCATGAAAAAAACTCTCCCTTTAAGCCTGATCGCAGCCCTCGGTGAAAACCGTGTGATCGGCGTCGACAACAGCATGCCCTGGCATTTGCCGGGGGATTTCAAATATTTCAAAGCCACCACCCTTGGCAAGCCGATCATCATGGGGCGCAAGACCTGGGATTCCCTGGGCCGACCGCTGCCGGGGCGCTTGAACCTGGTGGTCAGCCGTCAGACCGATCTTGTGCTGGAAGGTGCGGAAGTTTTTCCTTCACTGGGTGCAGCGGTCGAGCGCGCTGAGGAATGGGCCAAGGCGCAAGGCGTGGACGAGCTGATGCTGATTGGCGGCGCGCAGTTGTATGCGCAGGGGCTGGAACAGGCCGATCGCTTATACCTGACCCGCGTGGCGCTGAGCCCGGAAGGGGATGCGTGGTTTCCGCAGTTTGATGGGAACCAGTGGAAGCTGGTGTCGAATGTCGAGAATCCGGCTGAAGGTGATAAGCCGGCCTACAACTTCGAGGTGTGGGAAAAAGCCTAAAAGCATCGCAGGCAAGCCAGCTCCCACAGTTTGATGTGTGAATACATTAAATGTGGGAGCTGGCTTGCCTGCGATAGCGGCCTATCAGACCTGCGCTAACTCGGCATGCTCATCGGCATCCAGCAACGCTTTATCCGTCTGCCCCATGATCTGGCTGGTAATCGCCCCCGCCGTCATCGAACCATTGACGTTCAACGCCGTACGGCCCATGTCGATCAGCGGCTCCACGGAAATCAACAGCGCCACCAGTGACACCGGCAAGCCCATGGCCGGCAGCACGATCAGCGCGGCAAAGGTCGCACCGCCGCCCACGCCGGCAACGCCCGCCGAACTCAAGGTCACTATCGCCACCAGGGTCGCGATCCACAGTGGGTCCAACGGGTTGATGCCCACAGTCGGCGCGACCATCACCGCCAACATCGCAGGGTAAAGACCGGCACAACCGTTCTGGCCGATGGTCGCGCCAAACGAGGCGGCGAAGCCGGCGATGGATTGCGGGATGCCCAGGCGACGGGTCTGCGCTTCAATGCTCAGCGGGATGCTTGCAGCGCTGGAGCGGCTGGTGAAGGCGAAGGTCAGCACCGGCCACACCTTGCGGAAGAAGCGCAGCGGGTTGATCCCGGCCAAGGACAGCAGCAGGCCGTGCACCACGAACATCAGGCCCAGGGCCAGGTACGACACCACCACGAAACTGCCCAGCTTGATGATGTCTTGCAGGTTGGAACCGGCGACCACTTTGGTCATCAGCGCCAGCACACCGTAGGGGGTCAGCTTCATCACCAGGCGCACCAGGCGCATCACCCAGGCTTGCAGGGTGTCGATGGCGTTAAGGACTTTCTGGCCTTTTTCCACGTCGTCCTTGAGCAGTTGCAGCGCGGCAACCCCAAGGAACGCGGCGAAAATCACCACGCTGATGATCGACGTCGGCTTGGCCCGGGCCAGGTCGGCGAACGGGTTGGCCGGTACGAACGACAGCAGCAACTGCGGGATATTCAGGTCGGCAACCTTGCCCGCGTAATCACTCTGGATCACTTGCAGGCGCGCCATTTCCTGGGTGCCGGCCACCAGGCCTTCGGCAGTGAGGCCGAACAGGTTGGTCAGGCCGATGCCGATCAGGGCCGCGATGGCCGTGGTGAACAGCAGCGTGCCGATGGTCAGGAAGCTGATCTTGCCCAGGGACGAGGCGTTGTGCAGGCGTGCCACGGCACTGAGGATCGAGGCGAATACCAGCGGGATCACGATCATTTGCAGCAGCTGCACATAGCCGTTGCCGACCAGGTCAAACCAGCCGATCGAAGCTTTGAGCACCGGGTTGCCGTCGCCGTAGATCGTATGCAACGCCGCACCGAACAGCACGCCAAGCACCAGGGCGAACAGCACCTTCTTGGCGAGGCTCCAGTTTGTACGGCGGGTTTGTGCCAGGCCCAGCAACAGGGCCACGAACACCAATAAATTGAGAATCAGGGGCAGATTCATTGAAGCTCCGTTGAGAAGGCAGCCAATCGCGTGAGCCTGCGATTGCGAACCGGGAAGCCTAACAGCTTGAAATATATTGATTTAATACCAATATGGAATGGCGACTGTCGTTTTTGGAATAAGCGTTTGACGCCCAGGCGTATGCGCTTGGCGCAATCGCGACGTCAGCGGTCGCGCTCGGGCGATAACTGTCATACGGATTTGTTAGCGTCGATGTCTTTCACTTGAGGGAGACAACGCCTATGAAGCTCGCGCCGAAACTACTGTTATCCGCCGCCTTTTGCCTCGGGCTCGCCAGCCAGGCGTTTGCCGCCACCGAGTTGAAACACTGGCCGGCACCTGCCGCCAAACAACTCAATGAAATGATCGCCGCCAACGCCAACAAGGGTAACTACGCGGTGTTCGATATGGACAACACCAGTTACCGCTACGACCTTGAAGAGTCCTTGCTGCCGTTCATGGAAAACAAGGGCCTGATCACCCGCGAAACCATGGACCCTTCGCTCAAGCTTATCCCCTTCAAAGACACCGCCGACCATAAGGAAAGTCTGTTCAGCTACTACTATCGCCTGTGCGAAGTCGACGACATGGTCTGCTACCCCTGGGTTGCGCAGATTTTTTCCGGCTTCACCCTCAAGGAACTCAAAGTGCAGGTCGACGAGCTGATGGCCTCCGGCAAGCCCGTGCCGGTCAGCTATTTCGAAGGCGACGTGGTGAAAAAATCCGAGGTACAGCCGCCAAAAGTCTTCACCGGCCAGGCCGAGCTGTACAACAAACTGATGGAAAACGGCATCGAGGTCTATGTGATGACCGCCGCGTCCGAGGAGTTGGTGCGCATGGTCGCGGCTGATCCGAAGTACGGCTACAACGTCAAACCCGAGAACGTCATCGGCGTGACCACGATGCTCAAGGACCGCAAGACCGGCGAGCTGACCACCGCACGCAAACAGATCACTGCCGGCAAGTATGACGAGAAGAGCAACCTCGGCCTGGAACTGACCCCCTACCTATGGACCCCGGCGACCTGGATGGCCGGCAAGCACGCGGCGATCCTCACCTACATCGACGAATGGAAAAAACCAGTGATTGTCGGCGGTGACACACCGACCAGCGACGGCTACATGCTGTTCCACGATGTGGACGTGGCCAAGGGCGGCGTCCACCTGTGGATCAACCGCAAAGACAAGTACATGACCCAACTCAACGGCATGATCGCCAAGCACGCGGCGGCGCAAGCCAAGGAAGGGCTGCCGGTGACGGCGGACAAGAACTGGGTGGTCGTCAAGCCGGAAGAGATCCAGTAAGACCGAGTCACTGCATCGCAGACAAGCCAGCTTCCACCGTCGACCGCATTCTCATGTTGGGGCGCGGTCAACTGTGGGAGCGGGCTTGCCCGCGAAGGCGGTCTTAAGAACACCGCAGACTCAAAGGCAAAATAGATATCAATTGCGAACTAATCTCATTCTTTGCTAGCGTGCGCACTCCCTGAACCGTCCGTTCTTCTCAAGGTAGTGCTGTGTCCTCCTGGAATACGCAGATCGCGCGCCTGTTCGCGGAGCAGAAGAAAGCCCTCGAAGCCTTCGTCACGCGCCGCACCGGCAGCGCCCAGGTGGCTGCCGACCTGACCCAGGAATCCTTCCTGCGCCTGGCGCGCCTGGAGTCCGGCGAGAAGATCGATAACCTACCCGCGTTCCTCTTCACCATTGCCAGCAACCTGGTGCGCGACCACCAGCGCCAGGCTATCCGCCGCGAGCGTCTGGATGCCGGCGCACCGAGCGAAGAACTGCCCTGCAGCAACCCCGGTGCCGACGAACAACTGGCCGCCTATCAGCAGGAGCAACTGATGCAGGATGCGATCCTGGGCCTGCCCGAGGCGACTCGGCAGATCTTCCTGCTCTATCATGTCGACGAGCTTTCCTACCGCGAGATTGGCGAACGCCTGTCGATCAGCCCGCGCAGTGTGGAATACCAATTGCGTCGCGCCTTGATTGAATGCCGTGGGTACATCAAGACGCGCCTAGCCTGCGATGCACAAGGACGTCGGTCATGACTGCCCTGCCTACTGCTGATGTGTTGTTCGAAGAGGCGTCCGGCTGGTATTTCCGCCTGCACGCCGAGGACTTGACCCCGGCTGAAATGGACGCCTTTGCTGCGTGGCTCGGTCAGGGCCAGGCGCAGGATGATGCCTGGCAGGAAGTGCAGGCGATGCTCGGTGGCCTGCGTGAGCCGGCGCGCGTCATTCGCCGTGCCGAGCAGGCCACCTGGCGTAAACCGCTGCGGCGCTGGGCGTATGCGGCTGCCGTGTTGCTGGCCGTGGGCCTGACCGTGCAGAACACTCCCTGGCTTGACCGCTTGCGCGCCGACTACGCCACCGGCACTGGCGAGTCGCGCAGCATTGAACTGGCCGATGGTTCCCACCTTCAACTCAACACCGACAGTGCGGTGCAAATCCGCATGACTGCGGGTGAGCGGCAGATTCGTTTGCTGCGTGGCGAAGGTTTCTTCGATGTGACCAAGGACCCCGCACGGCCCTTCGTGGTGCAGTCGGGCGACGGCTGGGTGCGAGTGGTCGGCACCCAGTTCAGTGTGGCGCGGCGTGATGACCAGACGCGTGTGCAGGTGGCGCAGGGCAAGGTTGAAGTCAGTGCAGGGAGCGGCACGCCGGTCTATCTGGAACCGGGGCGGGCCGTGGAGTATCAGAGCCGGCACCTTGCACACGTCCACGGTTTCGACCCGGCCAGCGGCTTTGCCTGGCGTCAGCGGCAACTGGTGTTCCGTCAGCAACCTTTGTCGGTGGTGGTCTCTGAACTGAACCGTTACTGGCCCGGCAAGACGCTGGTGCTCGGTGATGCGTTGCGCAGTCGGGTAGTGTCCGGCGTGTTCGAAATCGACAAGCCCGATGCCGTGCTCAAGGCGTTGGAATACACCCTCAACCTGCGTGCCGAGCACTACACCCCGTATTTGCTGGTGTTGCGTGAAGGCAATGCGTCCTGACGGCAATTTCTCAAAATATTTTCAGGGTTTCCCCGCAAGCCATCGTCCTTGATCACTGAGGCGTAAATAGTAAGCACTCTCAAGTAGTGCGGCGCCGATCACAGACTTTTGTACCGGGGAGCACCATTCATGGCACACCGATTCGCCACACGGCCCTTGCTGGCCTTGGCCATTTCCTTGGCCAGCTGTATCGCGCCGTCGTACCTGCAGGCCGCTGAGGCCAAGCAGGCCCAGACCTACCGCTTCGATATTCCCGGGCAGGGCCTGGACGCTGCGCTGGCGGCGTTCTCGGCGGTGACGCGGGTTCAGGTGCTAGTGAATGGGGAGTTGACCCAGGGGGTGATATCGCCGGGTGTGAAGGGCAACCTGGGGCAGCGTGAAGCCTTGGGGCAACTGCTCGGCGGCACGGGACTGAGCGCGGCGTTTATCAATGCCGATACCGTCACCCTGGAAAAACGTGTGGTACCAGGTTCTGCCCTGGAAGTGGGCGCCACCACCATCACGGCCGAACGCCTGGGCGTCACCACCGAAGGCACGGGCTCGTACACCACGGGGGCCGTGACCCTGGGCAAGGGCGAGCAAAAACTCAAGGACATCCCGCAGTCGGTCAGCGTCATGACCCGCAAGCAGATGGATGATCAGAACACCACCAAGCTCTCTGAAGTGGTCAAGCGCACGCCCGGCCTGACAGCGACCAAGTCTCCCGGCTCCGGTATGTTCATCTTCTCCCGTGGCTTCGAGGTTGGCACCCTGCAATACGACGGTGTGGGGATTCCACGTAACACTTACACCTTGGGCAGCTATCTCACCGAAAACATGGCCATTTACGACCGCGTCGAGACGCTGCGCGGCCCGGCCGCCTTGCTGCAAGGTGCCAACAGCCCCGGCGGCACCATGAACCTGGTGCGCAAGCGCGGGCAGCAAGCGCCGACGGCGACCATTACCGCCAAGGCTGGCTCATGGGACCACTACGGCACTCAGGTCGATGTCGGTGGCCCGCTGAACGCCGAAGGCACCTTGCGCGGACGCTTCGTGGCGGATTACGACACCACCGACTCCTTCGTCGACTATGCGGGCGGCTGGAACCAGACGGTTTATGGCGCCGTCGACTACGATTTCACTCCCGACACCACCGTCGGCCTGGGCATCAGTAACCAGAAGGGCCATTCGCGCCCCAACTTCATGTCGTTGCCCCGTTATGCCGACGGCAGTGATATCGGTCTGCCGCGTTCGACATTTGTCGGCGCCAGTTGGAACCGCAGCGTCAACAATCAGACTCAGGTGTTTGCCGACATCGAGCACCGCTTCAACGATAACTGGAAAGTGAAAGCCGCACTGGTAGCCATGGATGAGCACAACGACGCAACCTACCAGGCGACGTGGGACACGGTACCCGTCGGCGGTGGCACTGTGCCCTATGTAGATTGGATCACCGACTTCAATACCAAGAGCCGCGGCGCGGATGTGTATGTAAACGGCAAGTTTGAGGGGCTGGGCTTCCAGCAGGAAGTGGTGCTGGGCGCCAACTATTCCAAGCTCACCACCGACGACCAGTGGGCACGGGCTTCAAACCCCGGCGCGGATATCTTCAACATCGACCACAACCGCCCACAGCGCGACAAATACCAATTGTTCCAGGAGGGTGCCGCCTCGAAGAGCTGGTATGACATTCGCCAGAAAGGCATCTATGGCACCTGGCGTGTGAAAGTCCTGGACCCGCTGACGTTGATCGTCGGTGCGCGTACCAGTTGGTATGACTATTCCTACATTGGCCAGAGTGGTTTCAAAGGCACATATGGTGCCCCGCAGGACAATACCACCCAGTCCAATGGCAAGGTTACGCCCTACGCCGGCCTGGTCTATGCGCTCAACGAGCAGTGGTCGGCCTACGCCAGCTATGCCGATGCCTTTGAGCCGCAAACCAACCTGACCACCTCCGGCTCCCTGCTCAAGCCTATCGAGGGCAAAAACTACGAGTTGGGCATCAAGGGAGAGCTGGCTGACGGGCGCCTCAATACCTCGTTTGCGATCTTCCGTTACGATCAGGAAAACCGTAGCGTGCAGGACCTGCAAGGGCCAATGAACTGCAATGGTTGGTACTGCTCGGTCGCCTCTGGCAAGGTCCGCAGCCAAGGCTTTGAAGCCACACTCAGTGGTGAGGTGCTGCCAGGCCTGCAGCTGGCCTCTAGCTACACCTACAACACCACTGAATTCCTCAAGGACGACACCTACCAAGGCAAGATTTTCAGCACTTGGACCCCCAAGCGCTTGCTCAAGGTCTGGGGTGATTACCAGTTGCCGGGCGATTGGCAACATTGGAGCGTGGGTGCCGGTGTGACCGCGCAAAGCAGCACCGAAGCCTATGACCGTACGTTCAGCGTGCCGGGCAATGCATTGTGGGATTCGCGGGTGGCCTACAAGATCAACCAGGAATTCACCGTGGCGGCAAACCTGAACAACATGTTCGACAAGAAGTATTACATCCCGGCCTACAACGCGAACTGGGGCAGCAACTACTACGGGGACCCACGGAATGTGATGTTCACCATGACCTATACCCCACAGTTCTAAAGCTTGACGCATCATTGCTGTAGGAGCGAGCTTGCTCGCGAAAAACTCAAAGGCACCGCGTTTATTCAGTAAGTACGCGTTATCGTTGACGCTTTTCGCGAGCAAGCTCGCTCCTACACTGGCATTAGGGGTAAGCCCCGTCCCATATGGGATTTCCAGGCAAAAAAATGCCCCGCACCTGGCGGGGCTTTTTTATGCGCGGGGCTTACAGGCCGTCGAGCATGGCTTTGTTGCGTACCGCACCTTTGTCGGCGCTGGTGGCCAACAACGCGTAGGCCTTCAACGCGGTGGTGACTTTGCGCGGGCGCTTCTCCACTGGCTTCCAGCCTTTCTTGTCCTGCTCAACGCGGCGTGCTGCCAGTTCTTCATCGCTGATCAACAGGTTGATCGAGCGGTTCGGGATGTCGATCAGCACCTTGTCGCCATCCTGCACCAGGCCAATCGCGCCACCGGCAGCGGCTTCCGGCGAAGCGTGGCCGATGGACAGGCCTGACGTGCCGCCGGAGAAACGGCCGTCGGTCAGCAGGGCGCAGGCTTTGCCCAGGCCTTTGGATTTCAGGTAGGACGTGGGGTAAAGCATCTCCTGCATACCCGGGCCGCCTTTGGGGCCTTCGTAGCGGATGATCACGATATCGCCTTCCTTGACTTCGTCCGCGAGGATGCCGCGTACCGAGCTGTCCTGGCTTTCGTAGATCTTGGCGCGGCCTTCGAAGACGTGGATGGACTCATCCACACCTGCCGTTTTGACCACACAGCCGTCGAGGGCGATGTTGCCGTACAGCACGGCCAGGCCGCCTTCTTGAGAGTAGGCGTGCTCGACACTGCGGATGCAGCCGTTTTCACGGTCGTCATCCAGGGTGTCCCAACGGGTCGACTGGCTGAACGCCGTCTGCGTCGGAATACCGGCCGGGCCGGCCTTGAAGAAGGTGTGCACGGCTTCGTCGTCGGTCTGGGTGATGTCCCACTTGGCGATGCCTTCGGCGATGGACTTGCTGTGCACGGTTGGCAGGTCGGTGTGCAGCAGGCCGCCACGGGCCAGGGAGCCGAGGATCGAGAAGATCCCGCCGGCGCGGTGCACGTCTTCCATGTGGTACTTCTGGATGTTCGGCGCGACTTTGCACAGTTGCGGCACGTGACGGGACAGGCGGTCGATGTCGCGCAGGTCGAAGTCGATCTCGGCTTCCTGGGCCGCGGCCAGCAGGTGCAGGATGGTGTTGGTGGAACCGCCCATGGCGATGTCCAGGGTCATGGCGTTTTCGAACGCCTTGAAGTTGGCGATATTGCGCGGCAACACCGACTCATCGTTCTCGCCGTAGTAACGCTTGCACAGCTCGACGATGGTGCGGCCGGCCTGCAGGAACAACTGCTCGCGGTCGCTGTGAGTGGCCAGTGTGGAACCGTTGCCCGGCAAGGCGAGACCCAAGGCTTCCACCAGGCAGTTCATCGAGTTGGCGGTGAACATGCCGGAGCACGAACCGCAGGTCGGGCAGGCGCTGCGCTCGTATTCCGCGACCTTCTCGTCAGAAGCGCTGGAATCGGCGGCGATCACCATGGCGTCGACCAGGTCGAGGCCGTGGGAGGCGAGTTTGGTCTTGCCGGCTTCCATCGGCCCGCCGGAGACGAAGATCACCGGGATGTTCAGGCGCAATGCAGCCATCAACATGCCGGGGGTGATCTTGTCGCAGTTGGAAATGCACACGATGGCGTCGGCGCAGTGGGCGTTGACCATGTACTCCACGGAGTCGGCGATGATCTCGCGGCTCGGCAGGGAATACAGCATGCCGTCATGACCCATGGCGATGCCGTCATCCACGGCAATGGTGTTGAATTCCTTTGCCACGCCACCGGCGCGTTCGATCTCGCGGGCGACCAGTTGGCCCAGGTCCTTGAGGTGGACATGGCCAGGCACGAACTGGGTGAACGAGTTGGCAATCGCGATGATCGGCTTTTTGAAGTCGTCATCTTTCATCCCCGTGGCACGCCACAGCGCGCGCGCACCGGCCATGTTGCGGCCGTGGGTGGATGTTTTCGAGCGGTAATCAGGCATTGGAGCACTCCGGGCGGCTAATCAAGTACTAAAGGGGAGTGAGCTTCTAATTGACGACTGGAACACTCAGAAAATGGCCGTGTGTCCGGAAGTTGCCACTCGCGTCGCGGGATCGCCGCGTGCTTGGGCCTCGAGCTCATAAACCCGCCGGGGGATGACTGGCGATGAATAGGGCCGATTCTACACCGCTGGCGGCTGGAGGGAATGGGCGCAACCTTGAAGTTAGCCGCTACAGGACGTGCGGGTGGCGCCTTGCCCATGAGTTCAACGCAAGGGCGGCGAGGCTCAGGATCAGAAAACACAAGCCAAGCGCAGTACTCAACTGGTGGGTAAAGGTGCTGATAAACGCACTGATACAGCCGCCAGCAATGAACAGCACTGCCGCAACGGCGGAAGCCGCGGCTCCCGCATTGTCTGGAAACAGGCTCATGGCCTTGGAGTTGGAAATGGGCCGGGTGATGGTGGTGCCCGCCGTGCAGAGCAGCATGGGCACCAACACTGTCGGGGTTGATAAGCCGAACAGGTAGGCCAACAGCAGCATGACCACGCCAGAGATAGCGATCAGAACCAGCCCGACTGCCATCTGGGTAGCCGCCGCCAGCCGTTTGTGCAGGACGCCTGCACAGAGGCCACCCACTACGTAGGCGGCGCCGTAGAGAAGCAAGGTCAATGAGTACTCATGGGGTGACAGCTTTAACTGGTCCATGAAAATGAGCGGTGACACAACGATGAATGAGAAATGACAGGCGAAGGTGATCGCGGAGATCGTGGCGTAGCTGGCGAAATGTCTGTTGGCGAAAACCTTGGCGTAGGCCCTGAAAATACCCCGCTCGCCTGGCGCGGTTGGAGGGAAGCCGCCATGCAGTAATCGGTGAGCCATAATCCACGTTGCGGCACAGAGGGCGATAAACGCGTAGAAGCTGGCTTTCCATCCCCAGTGCAATTGCAGCCATGCGCCCAGCACTGGGGAAATCGAGATGAAAATGCCTCCGGCCGTGGCCATTGCTATGCGCAACCGCTCCTGTTCCCTGCCGAAAAAAAGGTCCTGCACCAGCGCTTGGGACAGTATGAAACCACCGCAGCCTATGGCCTGAATGACTCGGAAGAACAGGAATTGGGGCGTGTTTCTGGCGGCCAGACACCCGACTGCACCCAGGATGGCTACTACCATACTGGCCAGGAGTAGCTTCTTGCGACCGATTCTGTCGGACAGCGGGCCGATCAGCAGCATTGAGCAGGAAAATCCAATGGCGAACAGGCTGACGGATCGAGCGATATGGGTGGTCGAGGTATGGAAGTGTTCAGCCAGGGCGGGAAAGGAGGGCAGTACGACGTCAAGGGGGAAGACGCCCAGCAAAGTCATGGTCATCAGCCAGAAAACCAAGAGCGGTTTTTCAGCCTGTGTAATTGCCTTCGACATGCGCGAGCCTCGGTTCCATGAGAGGGGCGAGGATCGAGTCTGCGCTACGGAAAGTCAAAGCCTGGGGCAGTACGACATTTCCTGAAAACCTGTAGGAACCCGCAAGTCCCTACAGGGGAACAGCATCAGCTATTGGGTAGCAACCGGCACGTAATGCTCTTGATATAGCGCGTCTCGGCAATCGCCGGGTGCACCGGGTGGTCCGGGCCCTGGCCGCCGCGTTCGAGCATCTGGATATTGCGGTCCAGGTGGCGGGCGCTGGTCAGCAGGATGTTCTGCAGATCGTCTTCCGGCAGGTGCATCGAGCACGACGCGCTGACCAGGATGCCGTCCTTGCTGAGCAGGCGCATGGCTTGCTCGTTGAGGCGGCGGTAGGCGCCTTCGCCGTTTTTCATGTCTTTTTTGCGCTTGATGAAGGCCGGTGGGTCGGCGACGATCACGTCGAAGCGTTCTTCGCTGGCTTTCAGTTCTTTAAGCGCTTCAAAGACGTCGCCTTCGATACAGGTCATCTTCTCGGCAAAACCGTTCAGCGCGGCGTTGCGCTCTACGCCGTCGAGGGCGAAGGCCGAAGCGTCGACGCAGAACACTTCACTGGCGCCGAAGGCTGCAGCCTGCACGCCCCAGCCGCCGATGTAGCTGTACAGGTCCAGTACTCGCTTGCCCTTGGCATACGGGGCCAGGCGGGCGCGGTTCATGCGGTGGTCGTAGAACCAGCCGGTTTTCTGGCCCTGGATCACCGGGGCTTCGAACTTGACGCCGTTCTCTTCCAGCGCCACCCACTCCGGCACCAGGCCGAACACGGTTTCGACGTAGCGGTTGAGGCCTTCGGCGTCACGTGCGGCGGAGTCGTTCTTGAACAGGATGCCGCTGGGCTTGAGCACTTGGGTCAGCGCGGCGATCACGTCTTCTTTATGGGCTTCCATGGTCGCCGAGGCGATCTGTACCACCAGGATGTCGCCGAAACGGTCGACCACCAGGCCCGGCAGCAGGTCGGAATCACCGTAGACCAGGCGGTAGAAGGGCTTGTCGAACAGGCGGTCACGCAGGGACAGAGCGACGTTGAGGCGGTGCACCAGCAGCGACTTGTCCAGCGGCAACTTGATGTCGCGCGACAGCAGGCGGGCACAGATCAGGTTGTTCGGGCTCATGGCCACGATGCCCAGGGTCTTGCCGCCGGCCGCTTCCAGGATAGCCTGGTCGCCTGCCTGGAAGCCGTGGAGTGGGGTGGCGGCCACGTCGATTTCGTTGCTGTAGACCCACAGGTGGCCGTTGCGCAAACGACGATCGGCGTTGGCTTTGAGACGCAGGCTTGGCAGGGACATGACGTCGCTCCGGAAAAAAGAGCGGGAGTATACCCTTTGCGCACTCTTTCATGTGGGAGCTGGCTTGCCTGCGATATGGGCGGCGCGGTGTATCAGACGTACGGTGGTGAGGCTATCCAGGCAAGCCAGCTCCCACATTTGATCGGGTTTCAGTTGGGTTTTTGGGTGTCGGCCACGTCTGCATAAGGGGTAGAATTCGCGCCTAGCCCAGAGTGTGTACTTATGTCCCAAGAGCTTTCCCCCGAGCAGATCCAACAGGCCCTGCAAGGCATCAGCGTGCCGCCCCAACCGCAAATCATGGTGGATTTGCAGATGGAGCAGTACATGCCCGACCCGGACCTGGAAGTGATTGCAAGGTTGATCTCCCAAGACCCGGGCTTGTCCGGTGCACTGCTGAAGATCGTCAATTCGCCGTATTACGGCCTGAGCAATAAGATCGCTTCGATCCAGCGTGCGGTGAACCTGCTGGGCAGCCGTTCGATCATCAATTTGATCAACGCGCAGTCAATCAAGGGCGAGATGTGCGACGACACTATCGTCACCCTCAACCGCTTCTGGGACACTGCCCAGGATGTGGCCATGACCTGCCTCACACTGGCCAAGCGCACCGGCTCGCAAACCGTCGACGAAGCCTATGCCCTGGGCCTGTTCCACGATTGCGGCGTGCCGTTGATGCTCAAGCGCTTCCCCAACTACATGTCCGTACTGGAACAGGCTTACGCCAACGCCGGCCCGGATTGCCGCGTGGTCGATACCGAGAACAATGCGTTCCACACCAACCATGCGGTAGTCGGCTACTACACCGCCAAGTCCTGGCGCCTGCCGGAGCATGTCACCGACGCCATCGCCAATCACCATAACGCCCTGGTGATTTTCAGCGATGAGACGACGCGCAACCCGCAGCTCAAGAACCTGCTGGCCATTTTGAAGATGGCCGAGCATATCTGTTCGTCTTACCGCGTACTGGGTAACCAGGCGGTGGACCATGAGTGGAATGCCATCGGCCACCTGGTGCTGGATTACGTGGGCCTGTCGGACTACGACTTCGAGAGCCTGAAGTTGTCGATCCGCGAACTGGGCGCGCACTGACCCGTCATTCAAGAGGTACACATGCCCGAGTTACCAGAAGTCGAAACCACCCGACGCGGCATTGCCCCGCACCTGGAAGGCCAGCGCGTCAGCCGCGTGGTAGTGCGTGAGCGGCGCCTGCGCTGGCCAATTCCGGAAGACCTGGATGTGCGCCTGTCGGGCCAGCGCATCGTGCTGGTGGAACGGCGTGCCAAGTACCTGTTGATCAATGCCGAAGTGGGCACCTTGATCAGTCACTTGGGCATGTCGGGCAACCTGCGTCTGGTTGAGGTCGGTATGCCGGCGGCCAAGCATGAACATGTGGATATCGAGCTGGAGTCGGGGATGGCCTTGCGCTACACCGACCCGCGGCGCTTCGGTGCGATGCTCTGGAGCCTCGACCCGCACAACCATGAGTTGCTGATGCGGCTGGGGCCGGAGCCGTTGACCGACCTGTTTGATGGCGAGCGTTTGTTCCAGCTGTCTCGCGGCAAGTCGATGGCGGTGAAGCCGTTCATCATGGACAACGCGGTGGTGGTAGGCGTGGGTAACATCTATGCGACAGAGGCGCTGTTTGCAGCGGGGATTGACCCGCGCCGCGCCGCCGGGGGAATTTCACGCGGGCGTTATTTGAAGCTGGCGATTGAGATCAAGCGGGTGCTGGCCGCTGCCATCGAGCGGGGCGGTACCACGTTGCGGGACTTTATCGGCGGCGATGGGCAGCCGGGGTATTTCCAGCAGGAACTGTTCGTGTATGGCCGGGGCGGCGAGGCGTGCAAGGTCTGCGGCACTGAGCTGCGCAATGTGGTGCTGGGGCAGCGGGCGAGTGTGTTTTGCCCTAGGTGTCAGAGCTGATGGTTGGGTGAGGGCTGAGATTGCTATCGCAGGCAAGCCAGCTCCCACATTTGAATGTATTCACATATCCAAGTGTGGGAGCTGACTTGCCTGCGATGAGGCCTTTACGGGCAATGAAGAGGCTTAGGCCTTACCGGTAATCTTGCGGTACTTCTCCATCAACTGCTCTTCAGTCTCAGGGTGTGCCTCGTCCAGAGGAATGCAGTCGACCGGGCATACCTGCTGGCACTGCGGTTCGTCGTAGTGGCCGACGCACTGGGTGCACAGGTTGGGGTCGATCACGTAGATCTCTTCGCCTTGGGAAATGGCGGCGTTCGGGCACTCGGGTTCGCAGACGTCGCAATTGATGCAATCGTCGGTGATGATCAGGGACATGGAAACTCCTGCCAGGGCACTCTGCCAAGGCATCTGAAAACTAATGCGCGCAATTGTGCCGCATTGACGCCCGCAGTGCGAGCCTGTCTCTGTGGTGAGGGATGAAAGGATTGGGACTGCTGCGCAGTCCAGCGGGAGCAAGCTCCCTCGCCACAATGAGCCTTACTTCTTGAAGCGCAATGTCAGTGCGTCTGCTACAGCTGGATGCACGAACTTGGTGATATCTCCGCCCAAAGCAGCGATTTCACGAACCAACGTCGAGGAAATGAACGAATAACGCTCCGACGGCGTGAGGAACAGGCTTTCCACGTCCGGCGCCAATTGGCGGTTCATGTTGGCCAGCTGGAATTCGTATTCGAAGTCCGACACCGCACGCAGGCCACGCAGGAACACATTGGCGTTCTGCTCCTTGGCGAAATGCGCCAGCAGTGTCGAAAAGCCCACTACTTCCACATTCGGCAGGTGCTTGGTGACCTCTTGCGCCAGCTCCACACGTTGTTCCAGGGGAAACAGCGGGTTTTTCTTGGGGCTGGCCGCGACCGCGATGATCACATGGTCGAACAGGCGAGAGGCGCGTTCGACCAGATCGCCATGGCCTTTGGTAATCGGGTCGAAGGTACCTGGGTACAACACTCGGTTCATCGCGTCGTCCTGGCGGAGTCCGTTGGGGAACCGGATGGTATCGCAGCATTACCGGTGGGCCAAGTCGACTTATGTAGATAGATACCGTGAATACCCTGTCTTTTCATGCCGTTTTCAGACGTTCGGCCAATGCGCTCGCCAGTTGCGCGGTCAATCCGTACACCGACAATTGCGGGTTGGCGCCAATGCTGGTGGGGAACAGCGAGCCATCGTGGATCGACAGGTTACGCAACTGATGATGGCGACCCAGGCTGTCGGCGACGGCATTTTTCGGATCTTCACCCATGGCACAACCGCCCATCACGTGGGCGCTGCCCAGGGTGGTGCGATGCAGTTCCAGGTTCAGACCGTCGATCACGCTGCGCGCTTCGGCCAAGTTGTTCACAAAACGCGCGTCGTGATGCAGGGGCTTGACCGATTTGGCCCCCGCCGCGAACTGAATCTCGGCCATGCTGTGGAAGGCCCGGCGCAGGCCGTCCCAGGCGTAGGGCGAGACCTGATAGTCGAGCACTGGGGTGCCGTCACCGCGTAACTCCACCGTACCGCCCGGGCTGTCGGGGTGAAAGCCGTCGCGCAGCAGGGCGAGCATGGCGTGGGTGTGGGGTAATTGGTTCATGTCCAGGGCGTTCTGGTTGCCGTAGCCACCAAACAGGGTGCTCGCCAGGCCTGGATGCAGGGGCGGTGCTTCCAGTTTGTAGGACATTTTGCCGGTAGTGCCGTCCTGCCATTGGAAATGGTCGGAGTAGATGGATTGCGGCGCACCGTAGAAGGGGTTGATCACCTCGTCGAACAGCCCAGCGGAGAAATTGACCAGGTGCAGGAAGGTGCGCTTGCCCAGCCGCGAGTGTGGGTCGGGCGCGTCGGAGCGCATCAGCAAAGCAGGGCTGTTGATGCCGCCGCCCGCCAGCACATAGTGCTTGGCTTTCACCCTGATCTTGCGCCCTGTGGGCGCTACGCAGCGTTCGTCCATGGCCACGCATTCGAGGCTGCTGATGGTGTCGCCGCTGTATGTGAGCCGTTCGGCGCGGGCCAGGTAAAGCAGTTCGCCGCCCTTTTCCAGGGTGGACGGGATGGTCGTCACCAGCATTGACTGCTTGGCGTTGACCGGGCAGCCCATGCCGCAATACCCCAGGTTGAAGCAGCCGCGCACATTGCGCGGGATCACATGCCAGCTGTAGCCGAGCTTTTCACAGCCTTTGCGGATCACATCGTTGTTGGCATTCGGCGGCAGCGCCCAGGGCGCGATGCCCAGGCGCTGTTCCATTTTTTCGAACCAGGGCGCCATTTCGGCGCTGCTGTGGCCTTTGACCGCATATTCGCTGGCCCAATGCGCGAGGGTAGCGTCAGGGGTGCGAAAGCTGGAGGTCCAGTTGATCAAGGTGGTACCGCCCACCGCCCGGCCCTGCAGGATGGTGATAGCGCCGTCCTTGCTCATGCGGCCGATGCCTTCCTGGTAAAGGCTGGCGTAGGCTTCGTCTTCCAGCAGCTTGAAATCACTACTGGTCTTGAGCGGGCCTTCTTCGATCAGCAACACTTTGTAGCCGGCGGCGCTGAGGATTTCGGCGGTGGTACCGCCCCCGGCGCCGCTGCCGATGATGGCGACATCCGCTTCCAGGGTCAGGTCGTGATCCAGGGCGGCGCCATTGTGGGTTTTCCAGCCACGGGCCAGGCCGTCGCGGAACAGATCGGGTACGGGCATAGGTGTGCTCTCTTATTCTTGTCGGAAGATGCAATCTTGGGGGATTGCCCAGGCTAGATCTTGGGCGGGCCGGGGTAGCCGCAATGGGCCCAGGACTCGGGCCGGAAGTACCAGGCCATGATCACCAGTTTGAGCAGCGAGCCCTGGCCCATGCGCAAAAGGTTCAGGTAACTGTTTTCCCAGCGGTGCAGGAAATTGCGGATCTGTTCGCTGCTGGCGTTTTCCCAACTGCCCCAGATACCGGTCAGCGGGCCGCGGGTAATGCCCATGCCCAGTACGTCGAATAATTGCTGGGTGAGCTTGAACATCTCGGGCGACAAGTGCTGCAGGCTGTAATCGAGCTTTTTCAGGGTGCCCTCAATACCTGCAAGCACTTGTTCGGCACTGGCCGCGCCTTCTAGCAGCACCGGGATTACCGCCCGCAAGAACGGCAAGTCGCTGGTGCGCAACATCGCAAAGCCGCTGGCCGGTGTACTGCTGGAGCAACCACTGAGGCTGGCGCCCAACCCGGCGGTGGCGAGGAAGGCGCTGGCACACAGGCCGATTTTCAAGACGCCGCGCCGTGACAGCGCGGGTGAATCAGTCAGGCTGGGGTTCATTGTTTTTATAGTCCCGAAGGTGGCGGTTATCAGCGTATAAACAGCTTCTGGATCAGCTTCTGGATCGACTTGCCATAGGGCGGGTAGATCAACTTCGCCGCGTTCAGGCGCTGTTTGACCAGCACACCCTTGGCCTTGCTGAACGTCAGGAAACCTTCGTGACCGTGGTAATGGCCCATGCCTGACGGGCCGATGCCACCGAACGGCATATCGTCCTGGGCGACGTGCAGCAAGGTGTCGTTCAGGCACACACCGCCGGAATGGGTTTCGTGGAGCACCCGCGCTTGTTCGCCTTTGTTGTAGCCGAAGTAATACAAGGCCAGTGGGCGAGGGCGCTGGTTGATGTAGGCAAAGGCTTGGTCAAGGCCGCGATACGGCACGATGGGCAGGAGCGGGCCGAAGATTTCGTCCTGCATAACGGTCATATCGTCGCTGACATTCAACAGCAGGCTGTGGGCCATTCGCCGCGCCTGGCCTTGCTCGTACAGCGGGATCAAGGTGGCGCCTTTGTCGGTGGCGTCCTTGGCGTAGGCATTGAGCCGGGCCAGTTGGCGCTCGTTGATGATGGCGGTGTAGTCCGGGTTGTCGGCCAGCGTCGGATAAAACCCGCGCACGGCTTTGGAGTACGCCTCGACAAAGCCCTCCACGCGATCTTCCGGTACCAGCACATAATCCGGCGCCACGCAGGTTTGTCCGGCGTTCAAGGCTTTGCCGAAAGCGATGCGTTCGGCAGCATCCTTGAGCGGCACGTCGGCCGAGACAATGGCTGGCGATTTGCCGCCCAGCTCCAGGGTCACCGGCGTGAGGTTTTCGGCCGCCGCACGCATCACGTGCTTGCCTATGCTGGTAGCGCCGGTGAACAGCAGGTGATCGAAGCGCAACTTGGAAAACGCCATGCCCACGTCAGCTTCGCCCAGCACGACGCACACCAGGTCCTCGGGGAAGATCTTGGCCAGCAACGCCTTGAGCAGTTCACCGGTGGCCGGCGTGGACTCGCTGAGCTTGAGCATCACCCGGTTACCGGCAGCCAATGCCCCAACCAGCGGGCCGATGGCCAGGTAAAGCGGGTAGTTCCACGGCACGATGACGCCGACGACGCCCAGTGGCTGGTAAATGACTTTGGCTGAGGCGGGCTGGAAGGCAATGCCTACAGCGCGGCGGGAAGGTTTCATCCAGCCCTTGAGGTGTTTGCTCGCGTAGTGAATGCCATGCAGGCTAGGCATCAATTCGGCAAACAGGGTTTCGTCGGCGCTGCGATGGCTGAAATCCTGGCTGATCGCATTGATCAGCGCCTGGCGTTCGTCGCTCAGCAGATCCCGCAGAGCCTTGAGCCATTGCTGGCGCTGCCCGGCCGGCGGCATCGGGTTGGCGGCATAGGCGCGGCGTTGGGCGTCGAACAGGTCCTGGAGTTGATCCAGCGCCTGGGAATCTTGCAGGTAGGCAACGTTGGCAGACATGGCGCGGCACCGATTGTTATTGGTCTGCCTGGATTTTTAGAGTCATTGCTCTAAATTGTCAAATAACATTGCAGTAACATCCAGATTTATCCTGGCCGGGTTAGGCCGTAAGATGCCCCATCCCGTGTATAGAAGCTGATCCCCTATGGCACCACGAGTAAAGACCAGCGAGCGCATTGTGCAAACCAGCCTGGAGCTTTTTAACCAGCAGGGCGAGCGCAGTGTCAGTACCAACCACATTGCCGCCCACATGGAAATTTCCCCGGGCAACCTGTACTACCACTTCCCTAACAAGCAGGCGATCATCGCCGTGCTGTTCCGCGAATATGAAGCGTTGGTAGACAGTTTCCTGCGCCCACCCCAGGGACGCACGATGGTGGTGGAGGATAAACGCTTTTACCTGCAAGCCGTATTGGCCGGCATGTGGCGTTATCGCTTCCTGCATCGCGACCTCGAACACCTGCTGGAGAGCGACCCGGAACTGGCGACCGGCTACCGGCGTTTTTCCCAGCGTTGCCTGATTCAGGGCGGCGCGATCTACCAGGGCTTTGTCGATGCCGGCATTCTCAATATGGACCCGGTGCAAACAGAAGCCCTGACCCTGAATGCGTGGATCATCCTCACCTCGTGGGTGCGCTTTTTATGTACCACCAATGAAAAATCCACCCACCTGAGCGCCGAGGCGATCAAGCGTGGGGTTTATCAGGTGCTGGTGCTGGAGGCGGGGTTTGTCACGCCACAGGCCAAAGAGGCGGTGGACGCCTTGTTCAAAGAGTTTTACGTGCCGTTGAATCAGGCACTGGAAGAAGTGAAGTAAGACCTTTCCCCTTTGTATTCACAGGAGTCAGTCATGCCGCTTGCCCAACTGATCAGCCCCCAGCAATTGGCCGAGCGCCAACAGTCGAGCGGGTGGGTGATCCTGGATTGCCGCTTTGCCCTGGAAGACCCCGACTATGGCTTGTGCAGTTACGCCGAAGGGCATATCGAGGGCGCGCAATACGCCGACCTGGAGCGCCACCTGAGCGGCCCGGTGACCAAGGGCGTGACCGGTCGTCATCCTTTGCCGGCGGCGGACACGTTCGCCAGGCAACTGCGGGCCTGGGGTATCAGTGCCGACACCGATGTGGTGCTGTATGACAACGGCCCCGGAGCCTACGCCGCCCGTGCCTGGTGGTTGCTGGCCTGGCTGGGCAAGCGTGATGGCGTGTTCATTCTGGATGGTGGCCTCAAGGCCTGGCATGCCGCCGGTTTCCCCCTGAGCCTGGACGCGCCCGTGGTTGAGCCAGGTACCTTCGCCGGTACGCCGGATCATCGTCTGTTGCTGGATGCCGAACACCTGCAAAAACGCCTGGGCCAACCCGGCCTGACCTTGATCGACGCCCGCGCCCAGCCGCGCTTTCGTGGCGAAGTAGAACCCATCGACCCGATTGCCGGGCATATCCCTGGCGCGCAATGCGCGGCGTTCAGTGAAAACCTGGGCAGTGATGGTCGTTTCTTGCCGGCTGATCAGCTCAAGCAACGCTTTGCCGCGCAGTTGCAAGGGCGCCCGGCTCAGGAGCTGGTGGCGTATTGCGGGTCTGGGGTGACGGCGTGCCATAACCTGTTTGCGTTGAGCCTGGCGGGGTACCCGTTGGGCAAGTTGTATGCGGGGTCGTGGAGTGAGTGGATTACCGATCCAGCCCGGGAAATTGCGAAGGGCGACTAAACGATAGGTGTGAGCACTTCATGAAGGTGTGGGAGCTGGCTTGCCTGCGATAGCAGAGTGTCAGCCACCTCAACGTTGGCTGGCCCACCGCTATCGCAGGCAAGCCAGCTCCCACACTATTGACCGTATTGGGTCTGGAGCCATTGTGGGATCCGGCGCTCCAGATAGTAACCAGGGCGCTTCAGCGAACCCTCCACAAACCCCACATGCCCGCCCTTGGCCAGCAACTCGAACTCGGTGCAGGCCGACAGCTCACTGGCGTCAGGCAAGCTGTGCGCAAACACAAACGGATCATCAGCCGCCTGGATAATCAGCGTCGGCGTGCGGATACCGCCCAGGTAATAGCGGCTGGAAGCGCGGCGATAGTAATCCTCGGCACCCAAGAAACCGTGCAGCGGCGCGGTTACCCGCCCGTCGAAGTCCCAGAACGTGCGCATCTTTTCCAGGGAGCCAAGGGCCTCGAGGGTTTTGAGCCCATCCTCACGACCGTCCTGCAGGAATTGGCGTTGCTTGACGCGGATATACGCCAGCATCTCGCGCATGAAGTGCTTCTGATACACCCGCGAGAACCCCAGCCCAATGCGATCCGCGCATTGATCCAGGCGAAACGGCACCGACACCGCCGCCGCGCCCTGCAGCCCTGAAGCCTCGCCGGTTTCCCCCAAATGCTTGAGCAACATGTTGCCGCCCAGGGAGTAACCCACCGCGTACAAGGGCGCCAAAGGCCGCTTGGCGCGCAGATGAGCAATCGCGGCTGCCAGGTCTTCGCTGGCGCCGGAGTGATAGCTGCGAGCCAGCAGGTTGGGCTCGCCAGAGCAGCCGCGCCAGTTCAACGCAGCACTGGCCCAGCCTTGGGTGGCGAGGACTTTTTGCAGGCCGGCCACATAGGGTGAATTGGACGAACCGGTCAGCCCATGCAACACCAGCACCAAAGGCGCTTGCACGTCATGAGGCCCGTGCCAGTCGAGATCGAGGAAGTCGCCATCCTCCAGCCACAGGCGCTCACGCTGACGCTCGATGTGGGTGGTCGGCCGCCACAGCGGCCCCCACAGTGTCTGCAAGTGAGGGTTGCCGAGGCCGAAGGCGGGTTTGAACAGGTCGCAAGAAGGGGTCATGACGCTCTCGGTGGCAAGTGAACTCACTGTGGCGAGCGAGCTTGCTCGCGCTGGGCCGCGTAGCGGCCCCATCAAGAACACTGCGTTTATTCAGTCGGAACACCTTGGCAGGTTTCAGGGCCGCTTCGCAGCCCAGCGGGAGCAATCTCTAGCCACACGATCAGGCGGCGTTTTCGACCAAACGATGCCACAACGCGTAATACACCCGCCCGGACTTCTGCTCCCGGTGCAGGCGCCAGCCACTTGGCAGGCCGAGCGTGGAGGGCGCGGTCTCGCTCTCAGTGTAGATCCAGGCATCCGGTGCCAGCCACTGGCGTTCTTCCAGCAGTGTGCAGACGGTCGGCAGCAGGTTCTGGTTGAACGGTGGATCGAGGAACACTACGTCGTATTCAGTGGCCGCCTGGGTTTCCAGGTAGCGCAGCGCGTCGGCCGTCTGCACCTGGCCGGTGGTGCAGCGCAGCGTGCCCAGGTGCTCCTTGAGGCTGGACACCGCCACATTGCTGGCGTCCAGCGCCTGGCCCTGGGCCGCGCCACGGGACAGCGCCTCCAGGAACAGCGCGCCGCTGCCGGCGAACGGGTCCAGCACTTTGGCCCCGCCTATGTACGGCGCGAGCCAGTTGAACAAGGTTTCACGCACGCGATCGGGCGTCGGGCGCAGGCCCACGACGTCGGGGAAGCTCAGCTTGCGGCTGCCCCATTCACCGCCAATGATGCGCAGTTGGCCCACACCGTTATGCACGTTGTGGACAGGTTTTTTCGGGCGAGATGAACTGGCCATTAATGCTCCGGAACCCCGAGCGGCTGCTCGGCAGGTTTATCAGTGGGGGGCGGTAGTGGCTTTTGCGCAATCGTCGGGCCGGCGGTCACGATGACCATCTTGTCGGCGCTCAAGTGTTTGTTCATTGCAGCCTTGACCTGATCGACGGTCAGGGCCTGTGATTGTTTCATGAAATCTTCCAGATAGCTCAGCGGCAGGTTGTAGAAACCCATGGCGCCCAACTGCCCGACGATATCGGCGTTGTTGGCGGTGGACAGCGGGAAGCTGCCGGCCAGTTCGCGCTTGGCGTCGTCCAGTTCTTTTTGTGTTGGGCCGTTCTTGAGGTAATCAGCCAGTACATCCTCAACCAGGCGCAGGGTGCCGCCGCTCATTTCGGCGCGGGTCTGCAGGTTGATCATGAACGGGCCGCGCACCTGCATCGGTGAGAAACCGGAGTACACGCCGTAGGTCAGGCCGCGTTTTTCACGCACCTCGCTCATCAAACGGGTACCGAAGCCGCCGCCGCCAAGGATCTGGTTGCCCAGGGACAAGGCTGCGTAGTCCGGGTCGGCTCGGTCGATGCCCAATTGCGCAAACAGCAGGTGGGTTTGCTTGGACGGAAACTCGATACGGCTCAGGCCGGCTTTTGGCTCGGTCGGCTGGGCGATCTTGGCCATGGCCGGGCCTTTGGGCAGCGAGGCTGACACTTTGGCCGTCATGGCCTCGGCTTCTGCACGGGTCAGGTCGCCGACGACCGCAATCACGGCATTGCCCGCCGCATAGGCTTTGGCATGGAACGCCTGCAACTGTGCCAGGGTAATTTTCGGCACGCTTTCTGGGGTGCCTTCGCTCGGATGCGCGTAAGGATGGTCGCCGTACAGACGCTTGAACAGCTCGATGCTCGCCAGTTTGCCGGGGTTCTGTTTCTGGTACTCGAAACCGGCCAGGATCTGGTTCTTGATGCGTGCCAGGGAGTCTGCCGGGAAAGTCGGCTGGCCGATCACCTGGTTGAACAGTGACAGGGCGGCGTCGCGCTTGGCGCTGTCGCTCAGGCTGCGCAGGGTCACCAGCGCCATGTCGCGGTACGCGCCGTTGCCAAAGTCGGCCCCCAGGCCTTCGAAACCACTGGCGATCTGGCTGACATCCTTGCCCGGCACACCTTCGTTGAGCATGGCGTTGGTCATCAGCGCCAGGCCTGGCACGTCGCCATCCTGGCTGCTGCCGGCGGCAAACAGCAGGCGCATGTCGAACATCGGCAATTCGTGGGCTTCGACGAACAGCACCTTGGCGCCTTCGGCGGTGGTCCAGGTTTGTACGTCGAGCTTGCGGTTGGTCGGTGCCTTGCCATCCAGTTCCGCCAGGGACTGCAGGGTGCTGGCCGTTTGAGCCTTGTCCAGGGCCTGGCTGGCGACCGACTCGCTCGGGCGCAAAAAGTAAACGGCGCTGGCCGCCATCAGGGTGACGGCGATCAGGCCGGGCAGGATCAGGCGGCTGTTTTTGCGATCACTCATGAGCGGTCTCCTCAGGCAAAACATGGGCGACGCTCAGACGTTCGCGGGTGAAGTAGGTGCGCGCGGCTTTCTGGATATCTTCCGGCGTCACGCTTTGCAGGTCGGCCAATTCGGTGTCCATGAGCTTCCAGGACAGGCCGACCGTTTCCAGGGAGCCGATGGCCGTGGCCTGGCTGGTGATGGAATCACGCTGGTACACCAGGCCCGCAATCACCTGGGCACGGATGCGCTCCAGTTCTTCAGCGGTCGGCGGCTTGGCCTTCAACTCATCGAGCAGGCGCCACAGGCCGGCTTCGGCTTGGGCGACGGTTTTCTTCTTCTGCTGGTTCGGCGTGGCCGAGAGGGTAAACAGGCTGTCGCCACGGGTGTAGGCGTCGTAGTTGGTGGAAGCCGCGGACACAAGTTCCTCACCGCGCTCCAGTTGCTCGGAGATCCGTGCACTGTAGCCGCCGTCCAGCAGCGCCGAGATCAGGCGCAGGGCCTGCACCGAGCGTTTGTCTTCGGCGGTGGCCAGGCCAGGCACGTTGAAGCCCAGGAACACGCTTGGCAGTTGGGTCTGCACGTGCAGGGTCAGCAGGCGCTCGCCGGGCTCGGCCAGTTCCATCGGGATTTTTGCCGGCGGCACGTCACGCTTGGGGATCGGGCCGAAGTAACGTTGGGCGAGGTTTTTCACCTCGTCCGGGGTCACGTCGCCGACCACCACCAGGGTGGCGTTGTTCGGCACGTACCAGGATTGGTACCAGTGGCGCAGTTCCTCGACCTTCATGCGGTCCAGGTCGGCCATCCAGCCGATGGTCGGCGTGTGGTAGCCGCTGGCGGGGAAGGCCATGGCCTTGAAGCGCTCGAACGCTTTGGACATGGGGTTATCGTCGGTGCGCAGGCGGCGTTCTTCCTTGATTACTTCGATTTCACGGCTGAACTCGTCGGCCGGCAGGCGCAGGCTGGCCATGCGGTCGGCTTCCAGCTCGAAGGCCACACCCAGGCGATCACGGGCCAATACCTGGTAGTACGCGGTGTAGTCGTCGCTGGTGAAGGCGTTTTCTTCGGCGCCCAGGTCGCGCAGGATCAGCGAGGCTTCACCGGGGCCAACCTTGGCGCTGCCCTTGAACATCATGTGTTCCAGGGCGTGGGACAAACCGGTCTGGCCCGGTGTTTCGTAGCTTGAGCCAACCTTGTACCAGACCTGGGAAACCACCACCGGCGCGCGATGATCTTCGCGCACGACCACCTTGAGGCCGTTATCGAGGGTGAATTCATGGGTGGGTTGTGGATCGGCAGCCAAAGCTGAGAGAGGCAGACAAACTGTGCTGAACAGCAGGCCTGCGGCGCGGCGGGCTAGAGCATTCATTCGTTTTTAAACCTGTTGGGCTGCCCGCTTGGTCTTAGCGTCGGCGGGCGAGGAGGTGCTAGGATACTGATCCGACCTAGGGACGGCCACTGTGGCTGTCTTGTTGAGGCCCTATTTAGGCCTTACAAAATGTTGCGCATGAACGAGCTGGCTAAAAAACAGTCTGTTACGCATCGAATTTTATTTACCGACGCGCCCTGTGGCGCGTCGCTACCTTGAGATAGCCGTCTCCATGTTTGGTTCCAACGACGACAAGAAGACCCCAGCTGCGGCTGGCGAGAAGAAAGGCCTGTTCGGATGGCTGCGCAAAAAGCCGCAGGAAACCGTCGTCGAACAGCCGCAGGTTCAAGCTGAACCCACCCCTGAACCCGTAATAGAAGCCGAACCGGTTGCCGAGACGCCAGTTCCGGTGGTGTTGCCGATGGCTGAGCCGGTGTTGCAGCCGGTCGTCGAGGCCGAGCCGGAACCTGAGCCTGCGCCTGAGCACAAGCCTTGGTTGGAACTGCCGGTGGCCGAAGAGCCTGTGGCGTTGGTGGAGGATGTTCAGGCCGAGCACGTCGTGCCGCCGATTCCTGCAGTGGTTGAGCCGGCGCCGGTAGAGGTTGTGGCTGAAGTTCCGCCCGTCGTTGAAGTGCCGGCACCGGTTGTTGCCGCACCTGCCGTCGTCGAGCCAGAGCCTGTCGTCGCCACCACCGAAACCAGCAAAACCGGGTTTTTTGCCCGTCTCAAGCAGGGCCTGAGCAAGACCAGCGCCAGTATTGGCGAAGGCATGGCCAGCCTGTTCCTGGGCAAGAAAGTCATTGATGACGAGCTGCTGGAAGACATCGAGACCCGCCTGCTCACCGCCGACGTGGGCGTCGAAGCCACCGCCGTGATCATCCAGAGCCTGACGCAGAAGGTCGCGCGCAAGCAGTTGACCGACGCCGACGCCCTGTACAAATCCCTGCAGGCTGAGCTGGCCGCCATGCTCAAGCCGGTTGAAGCGCCGCTGGTGATCACCCCGAAAAAGCCGTTCGTCATCCTCGTTGTAGGTGTAAACGGCGCTGGCAAGACCACCACCATCGGCAAACTGGCCAAGAAGCTGCAGGGGGAGGGCAAGAAAGTCATGCTCGCCGCCGGTGACACCTTCCGTGCCGCAGCCGTCGAGCAGTTGCAGGTGTGGGGCGAGCGCAACAAGATCCCGGTGATTGCCCAGCACACCGGTGCCGACTCTGCGTCGGTGATTTTCGATGCTGTGCAAGCCGCCAAGGCGCGCAACATCGATGTGCTGATCGCCGATACAGCCGGCCGCCTGCACACCAAAGACAATTTGATGGAAGAACTGAAGAAAGTGCGCCGCGTGATCGGCAAGCTTGACGCCGATGCACCCCACGAAGTCTTGCTGGTGCTCGACGCTGGTACCGGCCAGAACGCCATCAGCCAGGCCAAGCAATTCAACCAGACGGTGCAACTGACCGGCCTGGCATTGACTAAGCTCGACGGCACGGCCAAGGGCGGTGTGATTTTCGCCCTGGCCAAACAGTTCGGGTTACCGATTCGCTATATCGGCGTCGGTGAAGGCATCGACGACCTGCGCACCTTTGAAGCCGAACCCTTTGTACAGGCACTGTTTGCCGAGCGGGAGCGTTCATGATTCGATTCGAACAGGTCGGTAAACGCTATGCCAACGGGCATGTGGGCTTGCATGAGCTGAGCTTTCGAGTGCGTCGCGGCGAATTCTTGTTTGTCACCGGCCATTCGGGCGCGGGCAAAAGTACGCTGTTGCGCCTGCTGCTGGCCATGGAACGCCCGACCACAGGCAAGTTGCTGCTGGCGGGCCAGGACCTGGCTACCATCAGCAATGCGCAAATTCCGTTTCTGCGCCGCCAGATCGGCGTGGTGTTCCAGAACCACCAGTTGCTGTTCGACCGTACGGTGTTCAACAACGTGGCCCTGCCGTTGCAGATACTGGGGCTGTCCAAGGCCGAGATCGTCAAGCGCGTGGACTCGGCCCTGGAGCGTGTAGCCTTGTCGGACAAGACCGACCTCTTCCCCGGCGACCTGTCCACCGGCCAGCAACAGCGTGTCGGTATCGCCCGCGCCATCGTCCATCGCCCGGCTTTGCTGCTGGCGGACGAACCCACCGGTAACCTCGACCCGCGCCTGGCGGCCGAGATCATGGGGGTGTTCGAAGATATCAACCGCCTGGGCACCAGCGTATTGATTGCCAGCCACGACCTGGCCCTGATTGCCCGTATGCGTCATCGCATGCTGACCCTGCAGCGCGGCCGCCTGATCGGCGATGGGGAGGCGGGCGTATGAGTGCTACACGCAGCCCTAAAGTATCCGAACGCGTGGCGCCGAAACCGGCCGACCCGCAACCGAAAAAGAAAAAACACGACGACGACGACGACGGCCCGGACTTCGGTACCCTGGTGCACGCCTGGATTGAAAGCCATCGCGCTAGCCTGCTGGACAGCCTGCGGCGCCTGGGCAAACAGCCGATCGGTAGTTTTTTCACTTGCCTGGTGATGGCGGTGGCCTTGAGCCTGCCGATGGGCTTGTCGCTGTTGCTTAATAATGTGGAGCGCCTGGGCGGTTCCTGGCAGCGGGCGGCGCAGATTTCGCTGTACCTGAACCTGGACACCAGCAGCAAGGAAGGCGAAGCGCTGCGTGACGACATCAAGAACATCCCGGGGGTAGCCGAGGCCGAGTACATCAGCCGCGACCAAGCCCTCGAAGAGTTCCAGCAACAATCGGGCCTGGGCGAGGCGCTCAAGGAGCTGCCGCAGAACCCGCTGCCGGGCGTGGTGTTGGTAACGCCGAACGAGGTCGACAAGCCGGCGCTGGAGGCCCTGCGACAAAAACTCGCAGAGATGCCGAAGGTGCAACAGGCGCAACTTGATCTAGTCTGGGTAGAGCGCCTGGCCGCAATCCTCAAGCTGGGTGACCGCTTTGTGTTCGGCCTGACGGTGTTATTAGTGTCTGCATTACTTTTGGTGATAGGTAATACCATTCGTCTTCATATTGAAAACCGTCGCACCGAGATAGAAGTGATTAAACTGGTGGGCGGCACAGACAGCTATGTGCGTCGGCCTTTCCTGTACATGGGCGCGCTGTATGGCTTGGGTGCGGGGATCTTGTCCTGGGGCGTACTGGCGTTTGGCCTGGATTGGTTGAACGACGCGGTTGTTGGCCTGGCCGGGCTCTACGGCAGTGATTTCGCGCTGGCCGGTGTGCCGGTAGCCGATGGTCTGAGTCTCTTGCTTGGCGCGGTGTTGTTGGGGTATATCGGTGCGTGGATTGCGGTGGCACGGCATTTACGCGAGCTGGCACCGAAGTAGTTAATGCCAGATTAATGTGGTTTCGTTTGTATTGACCGTATCAGCGGTTTAGGGAACTTGTCCTACGGTTCCCAGGTCAATTTTCGCAGTGCTGAACTGCACGAGTTATGTGAGTCGGAGGTTTTTTCGTATGACCACTTCTTTGCAACCTGCTTATGCCTTGGTCCCGGGTGCGAACCTGGAGGCTTATGTGCACACGGTCAACAGCATTCCATTGCTGACGCCCGAGCAGGAGCGTGAACTGGCCGAGAGTCTCTACTATGAGCAGGATTTGGGGGCGGCTCGGCAGATGGTGCTCGCCCACCTGCGTTTTGTCGTACATATCGCCCGTAGCTATAGCGGCTACGGTCTGGCCCAGGCCGACCTGATTCAGGAAGGCAACGTTGGCCTGATGAAGGCAGTGAAGCGTTTCAACCCTGAAATGGGCGTGCGCCTGGTTTCGTTTGCCGTGCACTGGATCAAGGCGGAAATCCACGAGTTCATCCTGCGCAACTGGCGCATCGTGAAAGTGGCCACTACCAAGGCCCAGCGCAAGCTGTTCTTCAACCTGCGCAGCCAGAAAAAACGCCTGGCGTGGCTGAACAACGAAGAAGTCCACCGCGTGGCCGAAAGCCTCGGCGTGGAGCCGCGTGAAGTGCGCGAGATGGAAAGCCGCCTGACCGGCCATGACATGGCCTTCGACCCAGCCGCCGAAGCGGATGACGACAGCGCCTTCCAATCGCCGGCCAACTACCTGGAAGACCACCGGTACGACCCGGCGCGTCAACTGGAAGACGCCGACTGGAGCGACAACTCCAACCACAACCTGCACGAAGCGCTGGAAGTGCTGGACGACCGCAGTCGTGACATCCTCTACCAGCGTTGGCTGGCAGAAGAAAAGGCCACGCTGCACGACCTGGCGCAGAAGTACAACGTGTCGGCCGAGCGGATTCGTCAGCTTGAGAAAAGCGCGATGAACAAGCTGAAGTTGTCGATCGCCGCTTAAAATGCAGCGAACAAAAAATGCCCCGGTCGAAAGACCGGGGCATTTTTGTTTGTGTTCGAAAAGTCTCAAGCCCAACTCGGTTTAATGTGGGAGCTGGCTTGCCTGCGATGAGGCCGTGTCAGCTGAAGCATGGGTTACTGACCCACCGCTATCGCAGGCAAGCCAGCTCCCACAGGTCCCATATTGTGTCAGTCGGACCACGGTGCCTTTCGAGAGTTGTTCAGCTCCACCAGGTAACCATCCCCGCCCAATTGGCTCATCTGCTGGCGAATCCACGCCGCCCGCCGTGCCACATAGGCCGTCGGATGGCTGGCACTCCACACCCGTGGATTGGGCAATACCGCCGCCAGGTAACTGGCCTGGTGCCGCGAAAGGCCCTTGGCGCTCACGCCAAAATGGTGCCGCGCCGCTGCCTCTGCGCCAAACACACCTTCATCCCATTCCACGCTGTTGAGGTACACCTCAAGAATCCGCTGCTTGGGCCACAACACCTCGATCAAACCGGTAAACCACGCCTCCAGGCCTTTGCGCAAATAGCTGCGGCCGGCCCACAGGAACAGGTTTTTCGACACCTGCTGGCTCAGGGTGCTGGCACCGCGAATCGAGCCGCCGCGTTCGTTGTGCAGAATCGCCGCCTGGATCGCGCCGAAATCAAAACCCCAATGTTGTGGGAAGCGCTGGTCTTCACCGGCCATCACCGCCACTTTCAGGTCATCGGATATTTCATCCCATGGCACCCAACTGCGTTGCAGGTCGATAGGCTCACCGTCGACCCAGGACTCGACCTTGCGCTCCACCATCAGCGCAGTGAACGGTGGCGGCACCACACGAAACAGTAGCACCAGCAACACACTGCCGATGGCAAACCATTTCACGACGTTGAGAAAGCGTTTGAAGAGGACACGCAGCATAGAGATGGCTTGGCCGAACCCGTTGAGCGGGCCATTATACAGACCCTGCCCGATGAGTCTGACTGGAGTTCCCCATGCTGCGTAGCTTTCTGATGCTGGCTGCCTTTTTCGGCTTTACCGGTGTCGCCCTGGGCGCGTTCGCCGCCCACGGCCTGAAAAACCGCCTGAGCATCGACTACCTGGCGATCTTTCATACTGGTGTGACCTACCAGTTGGTGCATGCCCTGGCACTGTTCGGCGTGGCCTTGCTGGCGGCGCATATTCCGGGTCGGCTGGTCACTTGGGCGGGTATTTCGTTTACCGTCGGTATCCTGCTGTTCTCGGGCAGCCTGTATGTGCTGACGATGACCGGCATCAGTAAACTGGGGATCATCACGCCGTTTGGCGGGCTGGCGTTCCTGCTCGGCTGGTTCTTCCTGGGCCTGGCGGCGTGGCGTTTGCAGCTTTGACCGCTTGACGCTTGGAGCTGACCTTCAGGTTCCAATCGCGCTAGAATGCGGGCCCCTAAAAACGATGGCGGCCCGTGGCATGCGCATTCAGTTGAACGGCGAACCCTTTGAACTGCCCGACGGCGAAACCGTTGCGGCCCTGCTGACCCGTCTGGACCTGACCGGGCGTCGCGTCGCAGTGGAGCTCAACCTGGATATCGTCCCGCGTAGCCAGCACGCCGAGACTGCGCTCACCGAAGGTGACCAGATCGAAGTGGTCCACGCCATCGGCGGCGGCTAGCCCGCCACGGCCGCAACGCATTCTGCAGAACCTCATCCAACCAGAGGATTTCCCATGAGCATCGTTCGTAGCGACAAGCCTTTCGTCCTGGCCGGTCGTACCTACCAGTCCCGTCTGCTGGTCGGCACCGGCAAGTACCGCGACATGGAAGAAACCCGCCTGGCCATCGAAGCCTCGGGTGCCGAGATCGTCACCTTCGCCGTACGCCGCACCAACCTCGGCCAGATCGAGGGCGAGCCGAACCTGCTCGAAGTGCTGTCGCCGGAGCGCTACACCTTTCTGCCGAACACCGCCGGTTGCTACGACGCCATCGAAGCCGTGCGCACCTGCCGCCTGGCCCGTGAGCTGCTCGACGGCCACAACCTGGTGAAGCTGGAAGTGCTGGCCGACCAGAAAACCCTGTTCCCCAATGTGATCGAAACCCTCAAGGCCGCCGAAACCCTGGTCAAGGAAGGTTTCGACGTTATGGTCTACACCAGCGATGACCCGATCATCGCGCGCCAACTGGCAGAAATCGGCTGCATCGCGGTGATGCCGCTGGCCGGTCTGATCGGTTCCGGCCTGGGGATCTGCAATCCGTATAACCTGCAGATCATCCTCGAAGAAGCCAGGATTCCGGTACTGGTGGATGCGGGTGTGGGCACAGCCTCCGACGCGACCATCGCCATGGAACTGGGCTGCGACGCCGTACTGATGAACTCGGCCATTGCCCATGCCCAGCAACCAATCATGATGGCCCAAGCCATGAACCACGCCATCGTCGCGGGCCGCCTGGCCTACCTCGCCGGGCGCATGCCGAAAAAACTCTATGCCAGCGCCTCTTCGCCGCTGGATGGTCTGATCAAGTAAGAGCTATTGATGACTGAATCAAACGAAACGCCGAACACCGTGGAAGAAGGCGACGAGTCCAAGCACCGCCGCATCAAGAGTTTTGTGATGCGCGCCGGCCGCATGACCGAAGGCCAACAAAAGGGCCTGGAACAGGGCACGCCGCTGTTCGTGTTGCCCCTGGCCGACGCGCCGGTGGACTATGACCAAGTGTTCGGCCGTTCGGCCCCGCGCTCCCTGGAAATCGGTTTCGGTATGGGCCATTCCCTGCTGGAAATGGCCGCAGCCGCGCCGGAGCAGGATTTCATCGGTGTGGAAGTGCACCGCCCAGGCGTCGGCGCACTGCTCAACGGTGTGCTGACCCAAGGCCTGAAAAACCTGCGGGTCTACGACTGCGATGCGATTGAAGTGCTCAACCGCTGCATCGCCGACAACAGCCTCGACCGCCTGATGCTGTTCTTCCCCGACCCATGGCACAAGGCCCGTCACCACAAGCGCCGCATCGTCCAGGCGTCCTTCGCGGAACTGGTGCGCAGCAAGCTGAAAGTGGGCGGCATCCTGCACATGGCGACCGACTGGGAACCGTACGCGGAATACATGCTGGAAGTGATGAACGTCGCCCCCGGCTACCGCAACCTGGCCGAAGACGGCAAATGCGTGCCACGCCCGGCCGAGCGGCCGATCACCAAGTTCGAACGCCGTGGCGAGCGATTGGGGCATGGGGTGTGGGATTTGAAATTCGAGAAGCTGGCTTAAACAGTCATCAGCTTGAAACGCAATCAAATGTGGGAACTGGCTTGCCTGCGATAGCATCACCTCGGTATCACTGATACACCGAGGTGTCTGTATCGCAGGCAAGCCAGCTCCCACATTTGTTTTGTAGTGCCTGCTGAGTCAGCGGCGGTCTGCTACCACGCCAATCAACACCAGCACCACGATCAACACCGGCGCCAGGCTGTAGTTATTGAACTGGCTCAACCCTCGCACAATCCACGGCGTGGCGTAGATCAACGCCGCACCGCTGCCGATCAGGCACAGCAGGGCCATCAAGGGTACGCGCAAGGCGCCGGCGATGCTGCCCAGGCGCGCTTCGACCCAGCCCTTGATGTCGGCGCCGAACAGCACCAGCAAACAGCCCACAAGGGCCAACGAGATTTCCGACAGGTTGCTACGGCTCCAGCGGGATACGGTGGCGAGCAGGTCGAGTACCAGATCCATTCGATTTCCTTAAGAGCTATCAGCTCAAAAACTTCTGCAACAGGTCATTGAGAAAGAGTTGCCCGCGGTCGGTGGCCGCCAGGCGTGACGGTTCGACCTGCATTAATCCACTTTGTTCTGCGTCGCGGCGGCCTTCATCGAGGCTCGCCAGATCGAGGCCGGTGCGCTCGGCGTAGAGCTTGGCATCAACCCCTTCGGTGAGGCGCAGCGCGTTCATCAGAAACTCGAACGGCAGTTCATCGTTGGTCAGTTCTTTCGCGCCGGCCTGGAAGCTTTTGGCCGGGTTGAGGTAGTCCTTTGGTGCACGGGTTTTCCAGGTGCGGATAATGCGCCCGTCCGGGTGGCTGAGCTTGCCGTGGGCCCCGGCGCCGATGCCGATAAAGTCGCCAAAGCTCCAGTAATTGAGGTTATGCCGCGCCGGCCGCCCCGGTTGGGCGTAGGCCGAGACTTCATATTGTGCGTAACCGTGTTCGGCGAGCAGTGCCTGGCCGGCTTCCTGAATATCCCACAGCGTGTCGTCTTCCGGCAGCGCGGGCGGCTGGTTCCAGAACACGGTGTTGGGTTCCAGGGTCAGTTGGTACCAGGACAGGTGCGTCGGCTTGAGTGCAATGGCCTGGCGCAGGTCGCCCAAGGCGTCCTCCAGGGACTGGTTGGGCAGGCCGTGCATCAAGTCCAGGTTGAAGTTGTCGAACCCGGCCTGGCGTGCCATGCCGGCTGCGCGCACGGCTTCATCGCCATTGTGGATGCGGCCCAGGGCTTCAAGCTTCTCTTGCTGGAAGCTCTGGATGCCGATGGACAGGCGATTGATCCCCAGTTTGCGATACGCCACGAACTTCTCTTGTTCGAACGTCCCGGGGTTGGCTTCCAGGGTGATCTCGATATCGTCAGCAAACGGGATACGCGCTTGAACGCCCTTGAGCAGGCGGCCCAGTGCAGCCGCGCTAAACAGGCTGGGCGTGCCGCCGCCAAAGAAGATCGAACTCAGCTTACGGCCATATACGGCGTGCAGGTCTTGGTCCAGGTCGGCCAGCAGGGCGTCCACATACTCTTCTTCCGGCAGCACTTTGCTGGCAGTGTGGGAGTTGAAGTCGCAATACGGGCATTTGCGCACGCACCACGGGATATGGATGTACAGCGCCAGGGGCGGCAGACGGGGCAGGGCCGCCCGTTGTGTTTGCGCGCCACCGTGGATCAGCGGCTGCGCAGAGGTGTTCTGGGTCATTTCAAGCCCAGGCGCTGGCGCAACAACGCCATGGCGCGGGCGCGGTGGCTGATCTGATTTTTGTCGGCCGGGCTCAGTTCGGCGCTGGAGACATTGCGCTCCGGCACCCAGAACAGCGGGTCATAGCCAAATCCATGCTCACCGCTGGCGGCTTGCAGGATGCGCCCGTGCCACAGGCCTTCGCACAGAATCGGCAACGGGTCATCGGCATGCCGCACCAGGGCCAGCACGCAGACGAACTGCGCACCACGCTCGGCCTCCGGCACGTCCTTGAGGGCGTCGAGCAGCTTGGCGTTGTTGGCGGCATCGCCCCGGCCTTCGGCGTAACGTGCCGAGTAGATTCCAGGGGCGCCGCCGAGGAAATCCACAGCCAGGCCCGAATCATCCGCCAGGGCCGGCAGACCAGAGATACGCGCAGCATTGCGGGCCTTGAGGATGGCATTCTCGACGAACGACAGGCCGGTCTCTTCCGGTTCGACCTGGCTGAACTCGCCAATCGAACGCAGGTGCACAGACTCACCGAGCATGGCTTGCAGTTCTTTGAGTTTGCCGGCGTTGTGGCTGGCGAGTACGAGTTGGGTAAGGTTCATCATTCGGCCGGGAACAGTTCTTGGTTGAATTGGAAGCCGTGGGCCTTGCCGCCGGTTTCAACGTTGATGGTAAACGTCTTGTATTCCCGTTGGGTCACCGAGTAGGGCGCGAGGTAGCTGATGCCGCCTTTCTCTTCGATCTGCTTGAACGTCAGGATCTCGCTTTTGCCGCCCAGGTCCTTGATAGTGCCGGTGACTTGCGCGGCCACTGGGCTTACGCCCTTGATCACGGTCACGTTGATCAATCCCTTCTCCTTGCTGCGCACCACGCCGACTTTCTGGGCGGTCTCGGGTGGCAGGAAGCTTGAAGTGAAGGTGTTGTAATGAACGGTGATATCGCCGAAGTCTTTTTTGCGATTAGCGTCGATAGCGTCGGCGGCCATGGCGCTGGCGCCCAGGCATGCGGTCAATAGAAAAATAGCCAAACGACTCATGAACGTCCCTCTTGAAGATGATTAGACGGCAACTTTGTGGTCGGTCAGGCCAGGACTGCTGACCCGGTAGATACCAATTTCGCCCAACAGGTTGGGCCATAGCTTACTCGCCCAGCCGTGGCGGTGCTGTTGATCGACGGCAAGGCGGTTGATCACCTTGGCTTCACGCTCGCCACACAGGGCTTCGAAGTCTTCGAAGGTGCAAAAGTGGATGTTCGGCGTGTTGTACCAGGTGTACGGCAGGAAGTCGGAGACCGGCATGCGCCCCTTGGTGGCCAGGTACCAGCGGCAGCGCCAGTGGCCAAAGTTGGGGAAGGTGATGATGCATTGGCGGCCCACGCGCAGCATTTCGTCGAGGATGCGGTCCGGGTAGTGCACCGCTTGGAGGGCTTGGGTCATCACCACGATATCGAAGCTGTTGCTGGCAAAGTTGCCCAGGCCCTTGTCCAGGTCCTGCTCGATCACGTTGATGCCCTTGGCCACGCACTGGGCGATGTTGTCCGGGTCGTTTTCCAGGCCGTAGCCGGTGACTTGCTTGTGGTCGCGCAGCCAGCTCAGCAGTTCGCCGTCGCCGCAGCCCAGGTCGAGCACGCGGCTGCCGGCGGGGATCCAGTCTTGGATGATTTCCAGGTCGGCTCTCATGGCGTTCTCACAAGCGAAATACGGTTCATGTAGTTACTGAACGCCTGCAGGTAGCGTGGGATCGGAATCAGGAAGGCGTCGTGGCCTTGCGGTGCATCGATCTCCAGGTAGCAGACGTCTTTCTTGGCGGCCATCAGGGCATCCACCAGCTCACGGGAGCGCGCTGGCGAAAAGCGCCAGTCGGTGGTGAACGACATCACGCAGAACTTGGCCGTGGCGTGCTCGAAGGTTTTCGCCAGGTCGTCATCGTGATTGGCGGCCGGGTCGAAGTAGTCCAGGGCCTTGGTCATCAACAGGTAGGTATTGGCGTCGAAACGCCCCGAGAACTCCTCGCCCTGGTAACGCAGGTAGCTTTCCACCTGGAATTCGACGCTGTGGAAGTCGTAGTTGAGCTTCTCGCTCTTGAGGCCCCGGCCGAATTTCTCGCCCATGGAGTCGTCGGACAGGTAGGTAATGTGGCCGACCATCCGCGCCAGCATCAAGCCGCGCTTGGGGATCACGCCTGCTTCCTGGAACGAACCGCCGTGGAACTCGGGATCGGTGAGGATTGCCTGGCGCGCCACTTCGTTGAAGGCGATGTTCTGCGCTGACAACTTGGGCGCCGAGGCGATAGCCAGGCAATGGCGCACACGGTCCGGGTAAGTGATGGTCCATTGCAGGGCCTGCATGCCGCCCAGGCTGCCGCCAATCACGGCGGCCCACTGGCTGATGCCCAACAGGTCGGCGAGGCGTGCCTGGCTGTGCACCCAGTCCTCTACCGTCAGCACCGGGAAGTCGGCGCCGAACGGCTTGCCGGTTTCCGGGTTGAGGCTGCTGGGGCCGGTGGAGCCGTTGCAGCCGCCGAGGTTGTTCAGGCTGACCACAAAGAACTTGTTGGTGTCGATGGGCTTGCCGGGGCCGATGCAACTGTCCCACCAGCCGGGCTTGCGGTCGTCAACGCTATGGAAGCCGGCGGCGTGATGATGGCCGGATAAGGCATGGCAGATCAGCACGGCGTTGCTCGCCGTGGCGTTCAGTTGGCCATAGGTTTCGTAGATCAGGTCGTAGGCCGGCAACGAACGGCCGCAGGCCAGGGCCAGAGGTTCGCTGAAGTGCGCCACTTGTGGCACGACCAGTCCAACAGAATCGGGGGGGAAGGCAGCTGGCATCGACCCTGCTCTCGTTTAAATGAGGCGTAAGTCTAAAGAGCGGGGACCCTAGCGGCAAGCAATGGTCGGGGTTAGCGTGATCGTTCCCACGCTCCGCGTGGGAATGCCTCTTGGGACGCTCTGCGTCCCGTCCTTGTGACGCGGAGCATCACGGGCTGCATTCCCACGCAGAGCGTGGGAACGATCTATCGGTCAGATCAGGCCAAACAACTCTTTTGGCATGTAGGCAAAGTACGCCAGGCGTGGAATCACCCAGCTCTGCAGCAGCTGAATCACGATAAACGCAAAGATCGGCGAGATATCCAGGCCACCCAGGTTCGGGATCAGGCGACGGAAGGGTGCCAGCACCGGTTCGGTGATCTGAGCCACCAATTCGGCGCCCGGGCTACGGCTGCCTGGCGCGACCCACGAAAGAATCACGCTGATGATCATCGACCAGAAAATGATCTTCAGGAACAGCGAGAAAATACCGATCAGGCCCCATGGCAACAGCAGCACGGTGAAGGCCTGGTAGCCATTGAGCATCAGGATCACCACGAACAGCAAAATCTGCAGCAACAGCGCCAGCACCAGCGACGACATGTCCAGGCCGAACAGGCTCGGGATCACCCGGCGCAGCGGCTTGAGCAGCGGTTGGGTGGCCTTCACCACGAATTGGCACAGCGGGTTGTAGAAGTTCGCACGCACCAGTTGCAGGATAAAGCGCATCAGCACGATCAGCAGGTACAGGCTGCCCAGGGTCTGGATGATGAAAATGGCAGCGTCATTGATTCCGAGCATGTTTGATTACCTTGGTAAGGGACGACTATTTGCCCAGTTGCTCAGCCATCTCGGCCGAACGATGTGCGGCGGCACCCAGTGCTGTTTCCACCAGGGCTTCAAAACCCCCGGCCTGGAACGACTCGATAGCCGCTTGTGTGGTACCACCTGGCGAGGTGACGCGACGGCGCAGTTCGGCGGCATCCACCTCGCTGCCGACCGCCATTTTCGCGGCGCCCAGGGCGGTTTGTTCCGCCAGTTGCTCGGCCACGTCGTGGGGCAGGCCCAGCTTGACGCCGGCGGCCGTCATGGCCTCGATCAACAGGAAGAAATAGGCCGGGCCGCTGCCGGAGACGGCGGTGACCGCGTCCAGTTGCTGTTCCTGCTCGAGCCACACGACGATGCCCACCGCAGACAGCAGTTCCTGGGCCTGGTCACGTTGCTGCGCGGTGACTTCGCCAGTGGCATACAAACCGCTGACGCCCTGGCGCAGCAGCGCCGGGGTGTTGGGCATGCAGCGCACGATGGGCTGGGCGCCGAGCCAGTTGGTCATGCTGGCGCAGGTGATGCCAGCGGCAATCGACACCACCAGTTGGTGAGGTTGCAGGCTCGGGCGCAGGCTCTCGCACACGGCCTTCATGGCCTGGGGCTTGACCGCCAGCACGATCACATCGACGCCGTGGATGGCCTCGGCGTTATCGGCGAAGGTCTGGATACCGTGTTCGGCGCTGACGCGCTCGCGGGTCTCGGCGCCCGGGTCGCTGGCGTGGATCTGCGCGGCGTCCAGGCCCTTGGCCCGCAGGCCACCGATCAGGCTGGCCGCCATGTTACCGGCGCCGATAAAGGCAATACGCGTGTTGCTCATGACAGGTCCTTATTTTCGAGGGATGTCAGCCATTTCACGGCTGGCCGTAGTCGCGGGCGCCAAACAGGGCGGTACCGATCCGCACCCAGGTGGCGCCTTGGGCAATGGCCGACTCAAGGTCATGGCTCATGCCCATGGAAAGTGTGTCCAGCGGCAGGTTCAAGCTGGCTTGCAGGTCGCGCACTGTGGCAAACGCCGCATCCTGCTCCGCCCGGTCTTCAGTCGGCTCGGGAATTGCCATCAAACCCCGCAGCTTCAAGCGCGGCAGGGCGCTGATCGCCGTGGCCAGGGCCGGCAGGTCGGCGGGTGTGCAGCCGGACTTGCTGGCTTCGCCACTGACATTGACCTGAATGCAGATATTGAGCGGCGGCAGGTCGGTCGGGCGTTGTTCGGACAGGCGTTGTGCGATTTTCAGGCGGTCCACGGAATGCACCCAAGCGAAGTTCTCGGCGATGGCGCGAGTCTTGTTCGATTGAATGGGGCCGATGAAGTGCCAACTCAAGGGCAGGTCGGTCAAATCCGCCTGTTTGCCCAAGGCTTCCTGCAGGTAGTTTTCCCCAAAGTCGTGCAGCCCGGCGGCATAGGCGTCGCGTACCGCCTGCGCGGGTTTGGTCTTGCTCACGGCCAGCAGGTGGATGCTGCTTGCGTCACGTTGCACGGCGGCGGCTGCGGCGCGGATGCGCTGGATAACCAGGCCGATGTTGTCTGCTATCGTCGACATTCAAGATGCGCCCGTGGATATGGAGTCCGCGGCATTCTACTGGAAATGGAAAGCCCTATGGATATCACGCAATTGCTGACGGCCAGCGTAAGCCGAGGCGCCTCAGACCTGCATCTGTCAGCCGGCCTGGCACCGATGCTGCGCATTGATGGCGAGGTTTGGCCGCTGGATGGGCCAGCGCTGAACGCTACCCAAGTGGTCGACTTATTGAGCCCTTTGCTGAATAAACATCAACAAAAGGATTTCGAAACATCTCTTGAAACGGATTTTGCCTTCGAATTGCCAGGCGTCGCCCGGTTCCGGGCGAACGTGTTCCGCCAGGATCGCGGCGTGGGTGCGGTGTTCCGGGCTATTGCGACTGAGGTCCAAAGCCTGGAGGACCTGGGACTGGGCGAGGTGTTCCAGCGTATCGCCCGCCTTCCTCGCGGCCTGGTGCTGGTGACCGGGCCCACCGGCTCGGGCAAGTCTACGACCCTGGCGGCGATGATCGACGACCTCAACCGGCATCGACGCCAGCATATCCTTACGCTGGAAGACCCCATCGAGTTTATCCACCGGCCGAAACTGGCGCTGGTCAACCAGCGCCAGGTGCATCGCGACACCCACAGTTTCTCGGTGGCCCTGCGTTCAGCCCTGCGAGAAGACCCGGATGTGATCCTGGTGGGTGAATTGCGCGATCTGGAAACCATCCGCCTTGCGCTGACGGCGGCAGAGACCGGGCACCTGGTGTTCGGCACCCTGCACACCTCGTCGGCGGCAAAGACAGTGGACCGGCTGGTAGATGTCTTCCCTGCCGGGGAGAAGGCCATGGTCCGCTCGATGCTGTCGGAGTCGTTGCAAGCGGTGGTGTCTCAGGTGCTGGTGAAGAAGGTGGGCGGTGGGCGCGTGGCCGCTCATGAAATCATGCTGGGCACCCCGGCGATTCGTAACTTGATTCGCGAAGACAAGGTGGCGCAGATGGTTTCGGCTATTCAGACCGGTGGTGCGTTGGGGATGAAGACCCTGGATATGAGTTTGAAGGCGTTGGTGGGCGTAGGAGTGATTAGCCGGGAAGAAGCGCGGGAGAAGGCGAGGGTGCCGGCAGATATCTAAAGCGCACAGATACACAATGTGGGAGCTGGCTTGCCTGCGATAGCGGACTGTCAGGCACTCTCTCTGCCAACTGACACACCGTCATCGCAGGCAAGCCAGCTCCCACATTTGATTGCATTTCAAAGGGGGAGCTTCAGTGGTGCCTGGCTTAGCGCTGCACGATCCGCAGGTTGCTGTTCTGCTCTTTAGGCAGTACCCGCTTGGCAATCACGTAGTTCTTGTCCCAGAACGGCTTTTTCAGCGTGTCGATGCTCACCGACTTGCCACGGCGCGGTGCGTGAATAAAGCGGTCATTGCCCAGGTAGATGGCAACGTGGTTCACCTGGCGGCTCTTCAACTTGAAGAACAACAGATCGCCCGGCTTCAGGTCTTTGCGATCAACCTTCAACCCATGGCCGGCGGCCATGGCGTTGGAGGTGCGTGGCAGGTCCACCGCTTTTACATCGTTAAATGCATATTTCACCAGGCCGCTGCAGTCGAACCCTTTACTTGGGCTGCTGCCGCCCCAACGATAAGGTGTACCGAGCACGTTGACGGCACGGCTCAAGACGTTGCTGCTTTGCTTGGTGTTCACGGCCAGCTGGGTGGAAAGCGCTTTGCCGTGGGCCTTGCTCAGTTGAGTCGGACGGCTGACGGTCGGCTTTGCCGATTTGGCAGTGCTGGGCGTGCTATGGACTTTAGGGGTGAAACCGTTAACGTTCGGAAGTCGTTGCTCACGATTGGTGGCGTGGGCGGCCAGTGGCATTAATAGGCAAATGGTTAGCCATGTCTTGAAAAATGGTCGCATTAGGCGTGGCTCTTATGGGTTTGCGCGCAACTTTATAACAGCTTTTTGTGCTGTTCTCAGCCCGTTTGTCGATTGAACCTTGGGGTCAAATTCAGGAAAAACGCGACGATTCGCCGCAATTGTCCTACACAAGTCAGGCCCTACAAGGCTTTGAGGGCAGGACGATACCATTTGCCGTACGTCGGGCGCCCGTAAAAAAGTCACAAAGAAAATGAAAAAATTTATCTATCGAAGCAAAAGAGGTCCTTCATGAACACCTATCAACAGGTTGCTCAGCAGCAAGACACCCACAGCAAGGCGATTGGTTACCTGCTGTGGATTTTCGGTTTTACCGGGGCTCATCGTTTTTATTACGGCAAGCCTGTGACGGGCACGATCTGGTTTTTCACCTTCGGCTTGTTCGGCATTGGCTGGTTGATCGACTTGTTCCTGATCCCGGCCATGGACCGTGAAGCCGACCTGCGGTTTACCGCTGGGCCGATTGAATACAGCGTCGCGTGGATTCTGTTGGCGTTTCTGGGGGTGTTTGGTGTGCACCGTATGTACCAGGGCAAATGGATCACCGGCCTGATCTACCTGCTGACCGGCGGTTTGTTCCTGATCGGGGTGCTGTATGACTTCTGGACGCTGAACACGCAGATCTCGATCCGCAATGCCGAGCGCAACAGCGGGCGCTGAGCACTGATCGTTCCCACGCTCCGCGTGGGAATGCAGCCCAGGACGCTTCGCGTCCACCTTTGGAGTGCTGACGCAGAGCGTCACAGGATGCGTTCCCACGCAGAGCGTGGGAACGAGCTTGCGCGTCAAGCCTGGTAGCTGATCCGCCCATCCATCAAGGTATACCGCACCGTCGCCGGCAGGCTGTGGCCGATGAACGGGCAGTTTTCGCCCTTGGACAACCAACGCTCACCAGCCACCGTCGAGTTTGCCAGGTCGAACAGCACCAGGTCCGCCGGTGAACCCACCGACAACTGGCCCGCCGGCAAGCGCAGGGCCTCGGCCGGGCCGGCGCTCAGGCGTGCCAGCAGTGTCGGAAGGTCCAGCAAGCCGTCTTCCACCAGCGTCATCGCCAGTGGCAACAACAACTCCACGCTGCTGATGCCTGGCTCGGTCGCGCCAAACGGTGCCAGCTTGGCGTCTCGCTCGTGAGGTTGGTGATGGCTGGAAATCGCCGACACCACACCCGACTTCACCGCCGCACGCAAACCGTCACGGTCAGCCTTGGTGCGCAGCGGGGGCTGTACGTGGTACAGGCTGGAGAAGTCGATCAGCGCCTCATCCGTCAGGATCAGTTGGTACAGGGCGACATCTGCGGTGACCCGCAAGCCACGGGCCTGGGCCTGGGCGATCAGAGCCACGCCCCGGGCGCTGGTCAACTGGCTGAAATGCGCACGCACGCCGCTTTGCTCCACCAGCAACAGGTCACGAGCGAGAGCCACGGTTTCTGCTGTTTCCGGAATGCCCGGCAGGCCGAGGAAGCTGGCCACTGCGCCTTCATGGGCCAGGCCGCCTTCGGCCAGGTCGCGGTCCTGGGAATGGAAGATCACCGTCAAGTCGAAGGTGGCCGCGTATTCCAGGGCGCGGCACAAGGTGCGCGTGCTGCGAAAGCTTTCCAGGCCATTGCCGAAGGCCACGCAACCGGCGTCACGCAGGGCGATCAATTCGGCGAGTTGTTCGCCATCCAGGCCCTTGCTCAAGGCACCAATGGGAAACACTTTGCAGTTGCCGGCTTCGCGGGCGCGGTCAAGGATCAGCTCGGTCACGGCCGACGTGTCCAGCACCGGCTTGGTGTTGGGCGGGCAACACAAGCTGGTCACGCCACCGGCCGCGGCGGCCTGGGTTTCGCTGGCGATATTGCCTTTGCGGCTGTAGCCCGGCTCGCGCAGTGCGACATTCAGGTCCACCAGCCCAGGCGCGGCCACCAGGCCCTTGGCATCGATGCTCTGGCCGGCGTTGAAGCCTGCGGGGGCGGAGCCCATGGCGACGATCTTGCCGGCGTCCAGGTGTAGATCGGTAACTTGGTCCAGGCCACTGGCCGGGTCGATGACTCGGGCGCCGAGAATGCTGAGCTTCACTGGGCCTGCTCCTGCTCGAATTGACGTTGCGCGGTTTGCCCGCTCATGGCCATGGACAGCACGGCCATGCGCACGGCGATGCCGTAGGTCACTTGGTTGAGAATCACCGACTGCGGGCCATCGGCCACCGCCGACTCAATTTCCACGCCGCGGTTGATCGGCCCCGGGTGCATCACGATTGCATCCGGCTTGGCCATGGCCAGGCGTGCGGTGGTCAGGCCGAACAGGCGGTAGAACTCACCTTCGCTGGGCAACAAGCCCCCGGCCATGCGCTCGCGTTGCAGGCGCAGCATGATCACTACGTCCACATCCTTGAGGCCCTCGGCCATGTCGGTGTAGACCTTCACGCCATACTGTTCGATGCCGATTGGCAACAGGGTCTTGGGCGCGATCACGCGGATATCCGGGCAACCCAGGGCCTTGAGAGCCAGCATGTTCGAACGTGCAACCCGCGAATGCAGGATGTCGCCGACGATGGCTACCGAGAGGTTTTCAAAGCTGCCCTTGTGCCGACGAATGGTGAGCATGTCGAGCATGCCCTGGGTCGGGTGCGCGTGACGGCCGTCGCCGCCATTGATGATCGCCACGTTCGGGCACACATGCTCGGCGATGAAATGCGCAGCGCCGGAGTCGCCGTGGCGTACCACGAACATGTCGGCTGCCATGGCTTCCAGGTTGCGCAGGGTATCGAGCAGGGTTTCGCCCTTGCTCGCCGACGAGGTGGACACGTTCAACGTGATCACATCGGCCGACAGCCGCTGGGCCGCCAGTTCAAAGGTGGTGCGGGTGCGGGTGGAGTTCTCGAAGAACACGTTGCAGATGGTTTTACCGCGCAACAGCGGGACTTTCTTCACTGCCCGGCCACCGACTTCCAGGAACGAATCGGCGGTGTCGAGGATTTCGGTGAGCAGTTCGCGGGGCAAACCGTCGAGGGACAAGAAGTGTTGCAACTGGCCCTGAGCATTGAGCTGCAGCGGGCGCTTGGCATCTAGAGGCGTCATCGCGGGGACTCTTTACAAGGCGGTTTAAAGGGCAAGGTCTTGCAGTTCGAGTTCGAGCGGCGTGGGACCGGACAATTTTACCCGCTGCTGGGGGGCAAGCGACAGGGTCGCGCCTACGACGTCCGGGCTGATCGGCAGTTCGCCGGCATCCAGGTCCAGCAGGCACACCAGGGTCACGCTGGCCGGGCGGCCATAGTCGAACAGTTCGTTCATGGCGGCGCGGATGGTGCGGCCGCTCATCAGCACGTCGTCGATCAGTACCAGGTGCTGGCCTTCGATCTCGAAGGGCAGGGCCGAAGGGCGCACTTGTGGATGCAGGCCGTTCTGGCTGAAATCGTCGCGGTAGAAGGACACGTCCAAGGTGCCCAGGGGCGAATCGCTGCCCAGTGCTTCCAGCAATGCCTGGGCCACCCACACGCCACCGGTGCGTATGCCGATAAAGCGCGGTTCGCTGATGGCACGGTGTTCCAGGTGCGCCTTGAGGCGTATCGCCATCTGGCTGATCAGTTCGGCAGGGTTCGGCAAGCTCATGGTGGCTCCTTATCAAGTGTGTAGGAGCGAGCTTGCTCGCGAAAAACTCATGGGCACCGCGTTCATCCAGTCTTCTCGCGGTATCGTTAACGTTCTTCGCGGGCAAGCCCGCTCCCACAGGATCGCGGCGGGTCAGGATTCAAATAAAGCGGTGTTTTCATCCAGCCAGCCCTGCAACAGCAAGGCCGCGGCGATGGCGTCTACCGGGTTGTCGCGGTAACTGCCCTTTTGCCCGCCACGGTCGCGGCGCTCCCCCTTGGCTTCGAAGGTGGTGAGGCGTTCGTCGTGGGTATAGAAGGGCAGGTTGTAGCGGCCATTGAGGCGGCGCGCGAACTTCTCGGCGCGCAGGCACATGTCACTGGGGGTGCCATCCATGTTCAGGGGCAGGCCGACCACCACCGCGTCAGGCTTCCACTCTTTAATCAGGGCTTCGACCTGGTTCCAGTCCGGCACGCCGTTCTGGGCCTTGAGGGTGCACAGCTCGCGGGCCTGGCCGGTGATGACCTGGCCAACCGCTACGCCGATCTGTTTGGTGCCGTAGTCAAAACCGAGGATCAGACGCAAGGCCATCAGGCGTGCCCCGCCTGGCTGGTCAGCAGGCTGAGGTTGACCCGCAGCTTGGCTGCTGCCGCTTCCAGGCGCAGTTCGCTGGCGGTGTTGAACAGGATGTCAGCGTCGAACGGGCAGGTCAGCCAGGCATTGCTGGCCAGTTCGGCCTCCAGTTGCCCGGCTTCCCAGCCGGCGTAGCCCAGGGTGATCACACTTTGCTCAGGGCCGACGCCGTCGGCGATGGCGAACAGCACGTCCTGGGATGTGGACAATGACACACCCTCAAGGTCTACCGTGGCCTGGAACTTGGGCCCGGTGGGGTGCAGCACAAAACCGCGATCGGTCTGCACCGGCCCGCCGATGTAGATCGGTACGCCCTGGCAACGCGCCGGCGGGTCGATCTCCGGGCGCAGTTGCTCAAGGATATCGGCCAGGTTCAGCTCCTGCGGGCGGTTGACCACCAGCCCCATGGCACCATTGGCCGTGTGCTCGACGATGTAGGTCAAGGTCTGCGCAAAGTTCGGGTCGGCCATATGGGGCATGGCGATCAGGAATTGGTGCTTGAGGTAGGTCGGGCTGACGTTTTTCATGTCCGCTAGTGTGGCGTTGGAGGGGCGAACTGACAAGTGCGGGCGCGAGCCTGATCGCTGATCGTTCCCACGCTCCGCGTGGGAACGCATCCCGGGGCGCTCCGCGTCCCAAGAGCAGACGCAGAGCGTCCAGGCGGCATTCCCACGCGGAGCGTGGGAATGATCTGTAGTGCGGGCGTGATCAGTTGCTGGACAACCGGTCGCCCTTGGCGAACCGCCAGGTGCGGATGATTTCCAGGCGGTCCACGTCGCTCAAGTCGCCGCTGAACGGCGCAAAGGGCGCGGCCAGGCGCACGATGCGTTGCGCAGCCTGGTCCAGCAGCGGCTGGCCGGAGGACTCCAGCACCTGCACCTCATACAGCGAGCCGTCACGGTTGATCGACACCAGCAAGCGCAAATTGCCATAAATCTGCTGGCGCCGCGCCTCGTCCGGGTAATTGAGGTTGCCGATGCGTTCGACTTTCTTGCGCCACTCGTCCTTATACCAGGCACCTTTATCGCGCATGGTTGAGGCGGCGTTCAGGCGGTAGATGCGCGGGCGCTTGGCATAAAGCTGTTGCTCATGGGCCAGTTCGGCTTCCAGGCTGGAAATTTCGTCGGATAACGTCGAGCTGTCGAACGTCGGCGCAGGTTTCACTGGCTCGGGCTTGGGTTCGGTCTTGGCCTTTTCGCGCTGGGTCGGGGCTTTTTGCGGTTTGGGCGCGACAGTGGTCACCGCGGCCTTGGGCGTGGCCTGCCTGACCTCAGGCTTGGGCGCTGGCGGCGGAGTGACCTTCTTGACCTGGTTGTCATGGAAGGGCGCTACCTCGGTGGTCTTGGGCACGGCTTTCTTGTCAAGGGTGCCGCTGCCCTGTTGGTTGTCCTGGGCGAGAAAGTCAGCCTTTTCGGGCTTCTTTTCGCTCTTGAACGTGGCGAGAGTGATTTCCAGGGTCTTGGTGATCTGCTTGGGTTCGACCAGGGTGAACCCCACACCCAGGAGCAGGGCGAGATGAATCAAGGCAGCGAGAAACAGGGTAAAACCGAGACGATCGGCCGGGCGCACGCCGCTGGGGGAGAATTCGGGGGGCAGATCGGACGGGAGTGTCATGACAAGAAAACCAACATCGCGCGTTTCACAGGTGGCGCATGATAACGCAATGTTGGTAGGTGTCCGGCTGTTCTATGTCACTTGGCTTGTAGCTTGCGTTCAATGGCGACCATCAGCATTTCGCCGATGTTCGTGCCAAATGCGTTGTCGATCTCGCGAATACAGGTCGGGCTGGTGACGTTGATTTCAGTGAGGTTCTCGCCAATTACGTCTAGTCCGACAAATAGCAGACCTTTTTCCCGCAGGGTTGGACCGACTTGAGCGGCAATCCAGCGGTCTTTTTCTGATAATGGCCGCGCTTCACCGCGACCACCGGCGGCCAGGTTGCCACGGGTCTCGCCGGCTGCCGGGATGCGCGCCAGGCAATAATCCACCGGCTCGCCGTCAATCATCAGGATACGCTTGTCGCCATCCTTGATCGCCGGCAGGTAGGCCTGGCCCATGATCTGCTGGGTGCCCAGGGCGGTCAGGGTTTCGAGGATCACCGACAGGTTCGGGTCGCCGGCGCGGTGACGGAAGATCGAGGTGCCGCCCATGCCGTCCAGCGGCTTGAGGATCACGTCGCCATGCTTGGCGGCGAATTCACGCAGTACATCGGCGCGGCGGCTGACCACGGTCGGTGGCGTGCACTGCGGGAACAGGGTGGCGAACAGTTTTTCATTACAGTCGCGCAGGCTTTGCGGCTTGTTGACGATCAACACGCCCGCGCGTTCGGCCTGCTCCAGCAGGTAGGTGGAGTACACAAATTCCATGTCGAACGGCGGATCCTTGCGCATCAGGATCACGTCGAGGTCGCTCAGCGGGCTGTCGATTTCGTCAGAAAGCTCGAACCACTTCTCGGGGTTGGCAAACACCTGCAGCGGGCGCATGCGTGCGCGGGCCTCGCCGTCACCCTGGTAAAGGTCGCGCTGCTCCATATAGAACAAGGTCCAGCCGCGGGCCTGGGCGGCCAGGAGCATGGCCAGCGAACTGTCCTTTTTATAGGAAATGCTGGCGATAGGGTCCATGACAATGCCGACGCGAACGCTCATGGGGATTTCCTCTAGCAAATTAGGGCGCATAAAAGTGGCGTCAGAGTGGCGCTGCGGCTGTTGTGGGTCAAGGAAAAACCACTGGGCGGGTGCCTCGATAGATTGCGCCAGGAGACTGTGCTAAAAAGGCTGGCACGGCGCAGCAGCCCTTGAATTCCAAGGCTTGCGGCGTTCATCCTGTGCAACATCAGGCAGTACACACCGAAAACCGATTCGCTGTGGCGATGGTAGAGCAGATATGGAACAGCATTCCAACGCCTTGAAGGTGATGGTAATCGACGATTCGAAAACGATCCGCCGCACCGCCGAGACGCTGTTGAAGAACATGGGGTGCGAGGTCATCACGGCGATCGACGGTTTCGACGCCCTGGCCCGTATTGTCGATCATCACCCGCACATTATCTTTGTCGACATCATGATGCCGCGCCTGGACGGCTACCAGACCTGCGCCCTGGTGAAGAACAACCCGGCGTTCAAGTCGATCCCGGTGATCATGTTGTCTTCCAAGGACGGCCTGTTCGACAAGGCCAAGGGGCGCATCGTGGGTGTCGATCAATTTTTGACCAAGCCTTTCAGCAAGGAAGAACTGCTGGGGGCGATCAAGGCCTATGTGCCTGGGTTCGCCGCAGTAGAACAAGCACACTGACGCCGCCTCACGAGGGCCGGCGCCGACCAATGTAGCGGGGAAAACCATGGCACGTGTTCTGATCGTCGACGATTCGCCGACCGAAATGTACAAACTCACCGGCATGCTGGAAAAGCATGGCCACCAGGTGCTCAAGGCCGAAAACGGCGCGGACGGCGTGGCCCTGGCCCGTCAGGAAAAGCCCGACGCGGTGCTGATGGATATCGTGATGCCCGGCCTCAACGGCTTCCAGGCCACGCGCCAGTTGTCCAAGGAGCCGGAAACCAACGGTATCCCGATCATCATCATCACCACCAAGGATCAGGAAACCGACAAGATCTGGGGCGCACGCCAGGGCGCCAAGGACTACCTGACCAAGCCTGTGGATGAAGAAACCCTGATTGCCACCCTGAACAAGGTGCTGGCCGGCTAAGGCTTGCGATCATGACCGAGTCGCAAACCGCCTTCGAGCTGCTGCTGGACATCGACCGCCGCTGCCGCTTGCTGGCCGCGGACCTGCCGTCCCAGGAAACGCGCCTGCAACGCTGGAGCGGCATCGCTTTCCGCATAGGGCCAAACGCCTACGTGGCGCCCATGGGCGAAGTCGCCGAGGTGTTGCATGAGCCACGTTGCACCTTGATGCCGGGGGTCAAGCCCTGGGTCAAGGGCGTGGCCAACCTGCGCGGGCGCTTGCTTCCGGTGATGGACCTGGGCGGTTTCCTGGGCCTTGAGTTGTCCAGGGCGCGCAAGCAACGGCGGGTGCTGGTGGTGGAGTTCAACGACCTGTTTGTCGGGCTGCTGGTAGATGAGGTGGTAGGCATGCAGCATTTCCCATTGGATGCCTGGGTGGCGAGCGCTGCCTCGAGCGCGCCGTTTATTCAGGGCCAGTTCGACGGCGACCCGCCGTGGCAAGTCTTCAGCCCCTTCGCCCTGGCCCAGGCCCCTGGCTTCATGGATGTTGCCGCATGAGCACCGCTACCACGCCCAAACCCCAGGCCGCTTCGCGCAGCCGTTCGCAGATCATCGTGCTGTTTATCGCCTTGATCGTGTTCATCATGCTGCTGTTCGCCAACTTCGCGTACCTCAACACCCAGTCCACCTACGATAAACAGTACATCGGCCACGCCGGTGAGCTGCGCGTGCTGTCCCAGCGCATTGCCAAGAACGCCACCGAGGCCGCTGCCGGGAAAGCGGCGGCGTTCAAGCTGCTGGGCGATGCGCGCAACGATTTTGCCCAGCGCTGGGGTTACCTGAAAAAAGGTGACCCGCAAACTGGCTTGCCGGCGGCGCCCAGTGCGGTGCGCGCCGAAATGCGGGCGGTGCAGACCGACTGGGAGGCGCTGCTGAAAAACACCGACGCCATCCTGGCCAGCGAGCAGACCGTATTGTCGTTGCACCAGGTGGCGGCGACCCTGGCCGAAACCGTGCCGCAACTGCAGATCGAGTCGGAAAAGGTCGTGGATATCCTGCTGCAACGCGGCGCCCCGGCCAGCCAAGTTGCCTTGGCCCAACGCCAGTCGCTGCTGGCCGAACGTATCCTGGGGGCGGTCAACACTGTGCTGGCGGGGGATGAAACCGCCGTGCAGGCCGCCGATGCCTTTGGCCGCGATGCCAACCGTTTTGGCGTGGTGCTCAATGGCATGCTCAACGGCAACCCGGGCCTGCGTATCACCCAGGTCGAAGACCCGGACGCCCGTGCGCGGCTGGCGGACATCGCCGAGCTGTTCGAATTTGTCTCCGGCTCCGTGGATGAAATTCTCGAGACCTCGCCACAGTTGTTCCAGGTGCGCGCCTCGGCGAGCAATATTTTCAACCTGTCGCAAACCCTGCTCGATGAAGCCTCGCACCTGGCCACGGGTTTTGAAAACCTCGCCAGCGGGCGCAGCTTCGACACCATCGGCGGTTACGTGCTGGGCTTGCTGGCGCTGGCCTCGATCATCCTGATCGGCCTGGTCATGGTGCGCGAGACCAACCGCCAACTGCATGAAACCGCGCAGAAGAACGAGCGCAACCAGAACGCGATCATGCGCCTGCTGGATGAAATCGAAGACCTGGCTGACGGCGACCTCACCGTCACCGCCTCGGTCACCGAAGACTTCACCGGCACCATCGCAGACTCCATCAATTATTCCGTGGACCAACTGCGCGACCTGGTCGCCACCATCAACCTCACTGCCGGGCAGGTCGCCGGTGCCGTGCAGGACACCCAGGCCACCGCCATGCACCTGGCCCAGGCGTCGGAGCATCAGGCCCAGCAGATTGCCGAAGCGTCCACGGCGATCAACCAGATGGCGCAGTCCATCGACCAGGTGTCGGCCAACGCGGCCGAATCCTCGGCGGTAGCTGAACGTTCGGTAGAGATCGCCAACAAAGGCAACGAGGTGGTGCACAACACCATCCACGGCATGGACAACATTCGCGAGCAGATCCAGGACACCGCCAAGCGCATCAAGCGTTTGGGCGAGTCGTCCCAGGAAATTGGCGACATCATCAGCCTGATCGACGATATCGCCGACCAGACCAATATCCTCGCCCTCAATGCCGCGATCCAGGCCAGCATGGCCGGTGACGCCGGGCGCGGTTTTGCGGTGGTGGCCGATGAAGTGCAACGGTTGGCCGAACGCTCCTCGGCGGCCACCCGGCAGATCGAAACCCTGGTACGCACCATCCAGGCCGACACCAACGAAGCGGTGATCTCCATGGAACAGACCACCACGGAAGTGGTGCGCGGCGCGCGCCTGGCCCAGGACGCCGGGGTGGCGCTGGAAGAGATCGAAGGCGTGTCCAAAACCCTGGCGGCGCTGATCCAGAGTATTTCCAACGCGGCGCAGCAACAGACCTCATCGGCGGGGCAGATTTCCCTGACCATGAACGTGATCCAGCAGATCACCACCCAGACGTCGTCGGGTTCCACCGCCACCGCAGAAAGCATTGGTAACCTGGCGAAGATGGCCAGCCAGTTGCGCAGGTCGGTATCGGGTTTTACCTTGCCGCCGCCCAAGCAGGTCGATGATTGAAATACGACCTGAAGAACACCACAGTCCAACTATGGCAGCTGGCTTGCCTGCGATAGCGGTCTGTCAGATACAGAAATAGTGCTGACCCACCGCTATCGCAGGCAAGCCAGCTCCCACATTGGATCTCCATTGTTTGTGAGATACCAGCAACTCATGAATTCTAAGCGGAGCAGTTATGGTTGATCGGCACGACTATGTGGCCCTCGAATGGGTCAAGGGCGATATTGCCGAAACCCTGAAGCAGGCCCGGTCGGCCCTGGACGCGTACGTTGAAACCCATGATGACGACGCTCTAAACGAATGCCTGGCCGGTATTCACCAGGTACATGGCGCGCTGCAAATAGTCGAGTTCTACGGCGCGGCGCTGCTGGCCGAAGAAATCGAGGAACTGGCCCTGGCACTACAGGCCGGGCACGTTGGCCAACGCGATGAAGGTATCCGGCTGCTGCAACAAGCCCTCGGCCAACTGCCGCTGTACCTCGACCGCGTGCACAGTGCCCGCCGCGACTTGCCGCTGGTGGTGCTACCGCTGCTCAACGACCTGCGCAGCGCCCGTGGTGAAAGCCTGCTATCGGAGACCAGCCTGTTCAGCCCGCAACTGCTATCGATCGAACCGTTGCCTGAGCAAGCCCTGGCCCAGCGGGCCACGCCGGATCTGCATGAGCAGTTGCGCCAATGGCGCCACCTGCTGCAACAAGCCCTCGCCGGATTGCTGCGTGAAGACCACGGCCCCAGCAACCTGGAAGACATGGCGCGGGTGTTCGCACGCCTTGAAGCGCTATGCCAGGGTGCGCCGCTGCTGCCGTTGTGGCAGGTCACCTCGGCGCTGGTCGAAGGCATGCTCACCGGCGTGGTCGCCAACAGCCCGGCGCTACGCAGCCTGCTCAAGGCCAGCGACAAGCAACTCAAGCGCTTGCTGGTTCAAGGCATCAATGGTATCAACCAGCCGGCACCGGACGAGTTGCTCAAGAGCCTGTTGTTCTACGTCGCCAAAGTCACCCGGCCGACGCCGCGCATGCAGAGCCTGAAGGAGCGCTACGGCTTGGACGAAGCCTTGCCCGACAGCGCCGTGGTCGATGCTGAACGTGCACGGCTGGCCGGGCCGGATCGCAATGCCATGGGCTCGGTACTCGGGGCGTTGTGTGAGGAACTGGTGCGGGTCAAGGAACGCCTGGATCTGTTCGTGCGCAGTGATCGCCAGCACACCCAGGACCTCGATCCGTTGCTGGCGCCGTTGCGGCAGATAGCCGATACCCTCGCGGTGCTGGGTTTCGGTCAGCCGCGCAAAGTGATCATCGACCAACTCGCCGTGGTGTTGAGCCTGGTCCAGGGGCAGCGCGAACCCAATGACGCGGTGTTGATGGATGTGGCCGGCGCGTTGCTGTATGTCGAAGCGACGTTGGCCGGGATGATCGGCACCGTCGAACCGCAAAGCAGTGAAGACAGCCGCTTGCCCACCACCGACCTGACCCAGATCCATCAGTTGGTGATTCGTGAATCGTGCCAGTGCCTGCGCCAAGCCAAGGAGCTGGTGATCGACTGCATTGAGGCTGATTGGGATCGTCAGCGCCTGGAGTCCTTGCCCGAGCTACTGAGCCAGGTGCGTGGTGCCCTGGCGATGATTCCCTTGCCGCGTGCGGCGAGCCTGATGCGCGGTTGCACCGATTACGTCGACGAGCAATTGATGATCAGCGAGGCCGCCCCTTCGGCGCCACAACTGGCGCATTTCGCCGAGGTGGTCAGCAGCCTGGAGTACTACCTCGAGCGCATGCTTCAAGACCCTGACGCGGCAGGGGAAAAAGTGCTGGAGTTGGCCACCCAGGGCTTGAACGCATTGGGCTACCTGCCGGTGGAAAAACCCTGGCGCCAGGCCCTGGCTGCGCCTGAGGGGGCGCTGTCCACCGAGGCTGCGCCAAACCAATCCCAGTTCGATGCCTTGGCCAGCCCTGCATCACGTCTCAACCCTCCAGCCTTGCAGCGTCCCGGTAGCCTGTTGCCGCCGCCGGCCGGTGAAGAACCGATTGACGATGAACTGCGCGAAGTTTTCCTTGAAGAAACCGATGAAGTCCTCGACGTGCTGCATCGCTACCTGCCCGACAGCGCGGACAAAGCCGCCCAGGGCGAAATGCGCCGGGCTTTCCATACCCTCAAGGGCAGCGGCCGCATGGTGCGCGCCCTGGTGCTGGCCGAGCTGGCCTGGGCCGTGGAGAACCTGCTCAATCGCGTGCTGGAACGCAGCTTAGTCCTTGGCCCTGAGGTGCAGCAGGTGTTGGATGAGACCGTGGCCCTGCTGCCGGAGCTGATCGCCGATTTCGCTAGCGACGACCAGCGCCAGCGCGATGAAGTCGACGCCTTGGCCGCCCGTGCCCATGCCCTGGCCAGTGGCGCTGCAACGTCGACCACCGAGCCCCATGACCCAATGCTTCTGGAGATCTTTCGCAACGAAGCCCAGGGCCATCTGGACAGCCTCGACCACTTCCTGCAACAGGCCGCCGAGCAGGTGCCGCTGCAGGTCAGTGATGAACTGCAACGCGCCTTGCACACCCTCAAGGGCAGCGCCTACATGGCCGGCGTGTTGCCCATTGCCGAACTGGCGCGCCCGTTGGATCACCTCACCCGTGAGTACAAGGCCCACCGCGTGCCGCTGGGCAAGGACGAAGTGGCGTTGTTGCTTGAGGCACAAGGGCTGTTCCAGCGCGGGGTGCGTGACCTGGACAACAATCCCCTGGCGCCGATCCACGGCGCGGCCAGCGTGATCAGCCGCACCCAACACCTGCTGGAGCATCAACTTGCCGCCTTGCTCGACGCGCCCACGACCGGCCTGCACGTCAAGCGTGACCCGCACTTGATCACCAACTTCCTGGCCCAGGGCATGGACATCCTGCTCGACGCCGAAAGCCTGCTGCGCCGCTGGCAGCAGCACCCCGGCGACCGTCAGGAACTCACGGCATTGCTGGACGAGCTGACTACGTTGGGCGAGGGCGCTCACCTTGCCGACCTGCACCCTATCGACGCGTTGTGCGAAGCCTTGCTCGACCTGTATGGCGCGGTAGAGGAAAGCAGCCTGGCGGTCAGCGCCCGGTTCTTCCAAGAGGCTGAACAGGCCCACGACGCGCTGATCAACATGCTCGACCAGTTGGCCGCCGGCCAGGAAATCAGCCCCGCGCCTGCACGGCTGCAGGCGTTACGCGCGTTGCTGGACGAAGCCTTAGACCCGTCCGCCACAGGCCTGATCAAAAGCGACGGCAGCCGCGCCCTGAGTATCTCCGAATTGGGCGCGGCCACCGCGCAGCTGGATCACGCCACCGCGATGGACGACGAGATTGTTGAGATCTTCCTTGAGGAGGCCGTAGACATCCTCGACAGCGCCGGCCAGTCGCTCAAGCGATGGTTACTGGAGCCCGACAGCGCTGCGCCCTTGTCCTCGTTGCAGCGGGATCTGCACACCCTCAAGGGCGGCGCGCGCATGGCCGAAATCGACCCGGTGGGCGACTTGGCCCACGAGCTGGAATGCGTTTATGAGGGGCTGGTGGACCGCCGCTATAGCTACTCTGTCGAGCTATCCCAGGCACTGATGGCCAGCCACGAACGCTTGGCTCAACAATTGGAAGAGCTGCAACAACAGCAACCCCTGAGTGACGGCGCCGAACTGGTCGAAAGGCTGCGGGAATTGCGCCAGGCCAGCAGCCCGGCAGCGCCGGCTGCGGTGGCGCCAGCCTCGGGTGCCGACCCGGAATTGCTGGATATATTCCTCGAAGAAGCCGCCGATATCCTCGACAGCTCAGGCAGCGCGCTTTTGCGCTGGCAGGACGAGCCGGGCAATCGCCAGGAAGTGGAAACCCTGCTGCGTGACCTGCACACCCTCAAGGGCGGTGCACGCATGGTCGAGATCGGGCCGATCGGCGATCTGGCCCATGAGCTGGAATTTCTCTACGAAGGGCTTTCCGCCGGTTTGCTCGCGCCGACCCCTGAGTTGTTCGCACTGCTGCAAGGTTGCCATGATCGCCTGGCGCAAATGATCGACGCCGTGGCCGAGGGATTGCCGGTGGGTTCGGTGGATAAACTCATCGAGCGCATCAAGAGCCTGGTGCACCCCAGTGATGAGCCGGTCACACCGGTGGCGCTGCCGGCGGGCAAGGCCGAAGCGGTCGCCGACCCGGCCGCCGACATGGTGAAAATCTCTGCCGACTTGCTCGATGACCTGGTCAACCTGGCCGGCGAAACTTCGATCTTCCGTGGGCGTATCGAGCAGCAAGTCAAGGATGCGCGCATTGCCTTGAGTGAGATGGAAACCACCATCGAGCGCATGCGCGACCAATTGCGCCGGCTCGACAGCGAAACCCAGGGCCGCCTCTTGAGCCGCCAGCAAGCCGAGGCCGAACGCCTGGGCTACGAAGAGTTCGACCCGCTGGAAATGGACCGCCACTCGCAGCTGCAACAGCTGGCCCGTGCGCTGTCCGAATCTGCCTCCGACCTGCTCGATCTCAAAGAGACCCTTGAGCGTCGCAACCAGGATGCCTACAACCTGCTGCAGCAACAGGCACGCATCAACACCGAATTGCAGGAAGGCCTGATGCGCACGCGCATGGTGCCTTTCGAGCGCATGTTGCCACGCCTCAAGCGCATCGTGCGGCAAGTGGCGGGCGAGTTGGGCAAGGACGTGGAGTTTATCGTCGGCAATGCCGAAGGCGAGATGGACCGCAATGTGCTGGAACGCATGGCGGCCCCCTTGGAGCATATGCTGCGCAACGCGGTCGACCACGGCCTGGAGTCCCGCGAAGTGCGGCTGGCTGCGGGTAAACCGGAGAAGGGCCGCATCACCCTGGACCTGACCCACGAAGGCGGCGACATCGTCTTCGACATGCGTGACGACGGCGCGGGTGTACCCCTCGAAGCGGTGCGACGCAAGGCGATCAAGCGCGGCCTGCTCGCCCCCCATCAAGAGATCAGCGACCGTGACGTGTTGCAGTTCATCCTGCAACCGGGCTTTTCCACTGCCGAAAAAATCACCCAGATTTCCGGGCGCGGCGTGGGCATGGACGTGGTGCATGAGGAAGTGCGCCAGCTCGGCGGCTCGATGGTGATCGACTCGACGCCGGGCATGGGCGTGCATTTTCGCATTCGCCTGCCGTTTACCGTGTCGGTCAATCGTGCGCTGATGGTGCACTGCGCGGACGACCAATACGCGATCCCGCTCAACACCATCGAAGGCTTGGTGCGCGTGCTGCCCCACGAATTGGCGGGGCACTACCAGCAAGACCCGCCGCACTATGAATACGCCGGCCAGCGCTACGAGTTGTTCTACCTCGGTGACCTGCTGCACACCGCCAGCCGCCCTAAACTGCTGGGCCAGTACCAGCCGGTGCCGGTGCTGCTGGTGCACTGCAATGAACGCCGCGTGGCGGTGCACGTGGATGCCATGGCCGGTACCCGCGAGATCGTGGTCAAGGGCCTGGGCCCGCAATTCTCCGGGGTGCAGGGCGTGACCGGCGCGACCATCCTGGGCGACGGCCATGTGGTGCTGATCATCGACCTGCTGGCGCACATCCGCGCTCGGCAACCGGCCTTGCCGGCCCAGGCAGTGGATGCGCCGCTGATCCTCAACGACCCACTGAAAAAACGCCCGCTGCTGGTGCTGGTGGTGGACGACTCGGTCACCGTGCGCAAAGTCACCAGCCGCCTGCTGGAGCGCAACGGTATGAACGTGCTTACCGCCAAAGACGGTATCGACGCCCTCGCCATCCTGGAAGAACATACCCCGGACCTGATGCTGCTTGACATCGAAATGCCGCGCATGGACGGCTTCGAAGTGGCCATCCAGATACGCAACGACCCACGCCTGATGCGCTTGCCGATCATCATGATCACCTCACGCACCGGCCAGAAACACCGCGACCGCGCCATGGCCATTGGCGTCAACGACTACCTCGGCAAACCGTACCAAGAGTCGGTGCTGCTGGAGAGCATCGCCTACTGGAGCAAGTCCCATGCTTGAGCACCGCACCAGCCAACTCACCGGCCTGCTGCTGCCCCTGGCCGACCGCCACTTGGTGCTGCCCAACGTTGCCGTGGCCGAACTGATCGATTTCCAGCGTGGCGAACCGGCCAGCGATGCGCCGCCGTGGTACCTGCGGCAGGTCACTTGGCGCGATCGACAGATTCCGCTGATCAGCTTTGAAGCGGCCTGCGGCGAAGCCAGCGTGACGGGCGAACGCTCGAGGATCGTGGTGTTGAATGCGTTGGGTGGCAGGCCCACGTTGAAGTTCATTGCCCTGGTGATCCAGGGTATTCCCCGCTCGTACAAGCTCGACAGCGAATTGAGCTACGTGGACGTGCCCCTGTGCCCGCTGGAACTGGCGGCAGTGCAAGTGGGGGAGCAGGTGGCGAAGGTGCCGGACTTGATGGGGCTTGAAGCGCTGCTGGTAGAGTCCGGCCTGGCCTG
>NZ_JBQEQE010000025.1:0-88784 GCF_052046095.1 Pseudomonas sp. 22072 | reverse complement strand
CGCCACAGAGTCGCAGGTTCAGAAATTTACTGAAGCACTCAGGCGCGCCGTCAGCGGTGCGCCCTGGAACAGGTAGTCATCGCCCATATACTCGCCCGCGTCGCGCCAGTAGCGCTTGTCGAACAGGTTATCGACGCTCAGGCGAAACACGGTCTCGTAGCCATCGACCTTGGTGGTGTAGCGGCTACCGACGTTGACCACCGCGTAGTCGCCCACTTCCACGTTGCCGGTGCGATTGGCAGACTTCTTGGCGCTGTATTGCACGCCGCCCAATACCGCCAGGCCGTTGACCCAGGGCAGGGCGTAGTCGGCGTACACGCTGGCGCGCAGCTTGGGCACGTTGATCGCCTGGTGGCCTTCGTATTCCGGCGTGCCGCTGCCGCTCACCCGCGCTCGGATCGCGGCCACGCTGGTGGCGATCTGCAGACGGTCGGTGGCCCAGCCGTTGGCGGACAATTCAATGCCGGTGTTTTTTTGCTGGCCCTGCTGCACGTAGTTGAACGTGCCACCTTCGGGCTTGGCGTACTGGTAAGCCTGGCGCGTCTGGAATACAGCGGCGGCGAAGCTGATACGGCGCCAGTCGTATTTCACCCCGGCTTCGATCTGGCGCGAGACGGTGGGGGCGAGTGTTTCATCGGCATTGCTTGCAAACCACGGCGCGGTGCCGCCCAGGGACAGGCCCTTGCTGTAGCTGGTGTACAGCGAAACGTTGTCCACTGGCTTGTAGATCAACGAGGCCTGGGGCAGGAACACGTACTGTTGGGTGTGGCGCGTCTGGTTGCCGGTGACGCTGTCGAAGGCTTTTTCGTCCAGGCGCACTTCACGGCCGCCGAGGAGGGTTTGCCAGTGCTCGTTGAAGCGGATGCGGTCGGTGACGAACAGCCCGTACTGGCGGCTGTCGAGGTTGCGGTGGCTGTCGTTCAACGGCTTGTCGGTCGGGGGAAAGCTCGGCACCTCTTCGTTGGTATTGGCGGTGCCGATGAATTCATTGACCGACTTGCGTTTGTCGATCACTCGGCGAAACGCGCTGCTGCCAAAGGTCAGTTCATGGCCGATGCCGGCGGTGTCGAAGAGGCCGGTCATGGCCGCCTGGATTTCATCGTCGCGGCGAGTGTCATCCGGGCTGCGGTAGTCGTAGACGTCGTAGTTGCCTTCGGGGCTGAAGTAGTTCGGCACGCTTGCGGAACTGCAACTGGCTGAACCATAGCAACCCCAGGCAAACGAGCTGTAGTCATCAATCACCACCTTGCTACGCGCCGCGCTGACACTGCCTTTCCATTGATCGCTGAAACGGTACTCGAACTTGCCGTTGAGGTTCAGCGAATCAATCCCGACCTGCTTGCCGCCCGTCTGGTGCCCCAACAGCTTCTTCGGTGAAGCACCGTGGGGCACTTCGGTGCCCCCCAGCAGTTGATACCCCGGTACCGAACGCTGTTGCTTGTTCTGGTACTCGGCATCCAGTTGCAGCACGGCGTCGGGGCTGATGTTCCAGTCAAAGGCCAGGGACACGAAATGGCGCTGGCCGTTGGCGTGTTCCACATAGGAATTGAGGTCTTCATGGGCGACGTTGGCGCGCAGGCCGAACTGCTGCTCGCTGCCAAACCAGCCGCCGACATCGGTGGCGATGTAACCACTGCCACGATCATCGGTGGACACCGTCACCGAGCGCACATCCTGGGGGCGTTTGGTCACGTAATTGATCACCCCGCTGGGCTCGGAAATACCGCTCTGCAAACCGGCCAGGCCCTTGAGCACTTCCACCTGCTGCTTGTTTTCCAGCGCGACGTTCTGCTCGCCGGTGATGGTGCGCCCATTGATCTTGTAGCTGCTGGCTGCATTGAGCGAGAAGCCGCGCACCACGAAATTCTCGTAATAACCGATGGGCGCGTAACTGTCGCCCACCGAGGCATCGTTGCGCAGCACTTCACTGAGCAAGCGTGCCTGCTGGTCCTTGATCAGCGCGGCGTTGATCACGGTGATCGAGGCGGGGGTGTCCAACAGCGGCGCTTCATCAAAGCCGCCCACCGACGCGGTTTCACTGCGGTAGCCCGACTCATCCTGGCCCTGGACCTTTACCGTCGGCAACTCGATCTCGGCGGCCAGGCTGCTGCCGATGCCGCCACTGAGCAACAGGCCGAGGGCGAAACGTGAAGTGACGACGGGGCGAAAACGCAAAACCATGGGGCAAGGCCTTAAAGCGCTGGGCGGGGGGCGCCTAAGCTAGGCATAAGCGCGGCCTTTTACAAGCTTTCGCGCAAGGTTCATGCGGCGAGACAACCCGTCTCAGCTCCGATGCCGATCCTGTTACGGCTCGACAGCCAGGCGCCGACTTGCGATAGACAAGGCTCCCCTCATCGTTTCAGGAGATTGTCATGGGTATCGCAGGTAAAGTCGCGCTGGTCACCGGCGCCGGGCAGGGCATAGGCCGGGCTATTGCCATGCGCCTTGCACAGGACGGCGCCGATGTCGCGTTGGTGGACATTGACGGCGCCAAGCTCAACGCCGTGGCCGCCGAAATCGTCGCCACCGGCCGCAAAGCCTCTGTGTTCATCGCTGATGTATCCAGACGCGAACAGGTGACGGCTGCGGTAGAGCATGCCCACCAGACGCTGGGCGGATTCGACATCATCGTCAATAACGCCGGAGTGGCGCAGATCGACTCATTGCTCGATGTCAGCCCGCAGCAGGTCGAGCGCACCCTGGATATCAACGTCAAGGGCGTGCTGTGGGGGATCCAGGCGGCCGCCAACAAATTCAAGGCACTCAAGCACAAGGGCAAAATCATCAATGCTTGTTCAATCGCAGGGCATGAAGGCTTTGCGCTGTTAGGGGTCTACTCGGCGAGCAAATTCGCGGTGCGCGCCTTGACCCAGGCGGCGGCCAAGGAACTGGCGAGCGCGGGGATCACGGTAAACGCCTATTGCCCCGGTGTGGTGGGCACCGATATGTGGGTTGAGATCGACAAGCGCATGGCCGAGATTACCGGGGCGCAGGTGGGGGCAACCTACAAGCAGTACGTGGATGGGATTGCCTTGGGCCGTGCGCAAACGCCGGAGGATGTGGCGGGGTTTGTGGCATTTCTGGCAGGCCCGGACGCAGACTATATGACCGGGCAGGCGCCGTTGATCGACGGTGGCCTGGTCTACCGCTGACAGCGTGGTCGACTCGCCTGCGTGGGAGTCGATCCCTTGTATCAGTGGGTTTTGCCGGGCATATCAATACCCAGTTGGTTCACGCGTCGGTACAGGGTTGCCCTTGAAATCCCCAGGGCCTGTGCCGCAGGCGAGGGTTTCCAGCGATGGCGAATCAACGCATCCAGAACCATTTGACGCTCGGGGCTGGCGCTCTGTTCGGCCAGCCCTTGAGGCTGCTCGCCCCGGATATCAATCGGCAAATCCCCCACTTGCAGCGTAGTGCCTTCGCACACCGCACAGGCGTACGCCAGCACATGCCGCAGTTGCCGCACATTGCCCGGCCACGCATAACCCAGCAGCAATTGCAGTGCGGCCTGGCCGATGCCCAACGACACGCCACTGTTACGCGCCTCTTGCTCCAACAGCCGATTGATCAGGGCCACCTTATCGGTGCGTTCGCGCAACGGTGGCAGGCAGAAACGCGCACAACCCAGGCGAAAGTACAGGTCTTCACGGAATCGGCCCGCGCTGACCAGCGCCGCCAAATCGCGGTGGCTGGCGCAGATCACCTGAATGTTCACCACGCGGGTTTTCGCTGCGCCCAACGGCGCGACTTCACCCTCGGCCAGCACCCGCAGCAACCGTGTCTGCAACGCCAGCGGCATATCGCCGATTTCGTCGAGGAACAACGTACCGCCGTCGGCTTTCAGTAGCAGCCCGCTCATGCCTTTGCTGGACGCTCCGGTGAAGGCGCCGGGCGAATAGCCGAACAGCTCGCTTTCAATCAGGCTTTCGGGAATCGCCGCGCAGTTCACCGCCACAAACGGCCCGTCCCGGCGCGTGCTGTGCTCATGCAACTGGCGGGCGAAGACTTCTTTGCCGACGCCGGTTTCACCTTGCACCAGCACGGGCAGGTTGCGGTCCTTGACCCGCGCAGCCAAGCGCAGGTGCTCCTGGATCCGCGGGTCGACTTGAGTCTCTGGCAGCGCCCGAACCGAGGGGCGTCGGGGTGCATTGACCCTCACGTGTACCGCGTCGGGCTTGCCCAGCCAGTGCAACTGCCGGGTTGACTGATCAGTGGCTGCACGCAATGCATCCACATCGAACACTTCGCCGATATGCTCAGGCAGCTGGCCAAAGCGCAAGCGCAGGGCTTGACGCGCCTTGCTGTTCAAAGCGTGCAGACGTCCGTCCTGGTCCCAGGCCAGCAGCAGGTCGGGTTGGCTGTCGACAAAGCCTGGAGTGCTATGGGCTTGTAATACCCAGTGCTGCCGGGCGCTGTGCATGAAAAAAGCGTTTTCGATGGCCTGGGCGCTCTGCGCCACCATCTGCCGTATCAGGTGCTGGCTGCCGCGGTCATCCGGCGACTTGAGCGCCGAGACATCCAGCACACCCAACAGGTGGCCCTGCGGGTCGAAGATGGGCGCAGCCGAACACGTCAGGCCGATAAACGCTGCGCGAAAGTGATCACGCTTGTGCACCGTCACCGCTGTTTTACTGGTCAGCACCGTGGCCACGCCGCAGGTGCCTTCCTCGGCTTCCGACCAGCAGGTGCCCAGGTAAAGGCCGGCCTTGCGGCAGTCGGTGCGAATGCTCGCATCGACACGGTGATCGATGGTCTGGCCCTGGGCGTCGGTGAGCATCACGCAGTAGTCGGCATGGCGCACGCGATGGTGCAACTGTGCGACTTCTTCGCCGGCGATGCGCATGAACAGCTCGGCGCGCTCGCGGCATTCCTTGAGCAAGGGTTCGCTGAGGATACGTGGACCTTGCAGGGAGCCGGGGTCCAGGCGGTGTTGCTCCATGGACCGCCGCCACGAATCGAAGATCAGCGACGGCACGGGCGCCTGGGGCAGGCGCTCGGCATTGCGGACCACGCGACTGACACAGTCGACATGCTCCCTGGAGTTCATGGCGAGCATAAAGCCTCCGGTTCTCAAGCTTTGTTGTTATGCGCGTCATTAAGCGCGCATGTGCGCCGACGGACAAGGGCACCCTGACCAACGCCTGCATTGAGACGCTGCGTCTCATGCCGCTGAGACTCAAGGGTCGAACTGCGTGGTTGCGTCTCACATTTAGTCGACCACTTGCCTGGGCATCGCTGTGTGGCACGGCTCTGGATCAAGGCTTTGCCAGGTTTTCTCGACGGTTGGCACAAGCTGTGCTGAACAGCTTGGCACTGGCCGCAGCCAGTTTTTTGTGCGTCGAGACAACCTGGAGAACAACAAGATGTCCACCCACCTGTGCACCGATCAGTTACTGCATGCCTACACCGTGATGCGCACCATCCGCGATTTCGAAGAACGCCTGCATGTGGAGTTCGCCACCGGCGAGATCCCCGGTTTCGTTCACCTGTATGCCGGTCAGGAAGCCTGCGCCGCTGGCGTCATGGCGCACCTCAATGACGATGATTGCATCGCGTCCAACCACCGCGGCCACGGACACTGCATCGCCAAGGGCGTCGACGTGTTCGGCATGATGGCCGAAATCTATGGCAAGAAAACCGGCGTGTGCGGCGGCAAGGGCGGCTCCATGCACATCGCCGACCAAGAGAAAGGCATGCTCGGCGCCAACGGCATTGTCGGTGCCGGCGCACCGTTGGCCGCGGGGGCGGCGCTGGCTGCCAAGCTCAAGGGGTGCCAGGGCGTGGCAGTGGCATTTTTTGGCGACGGTGGCTCCAACGAAGGTGCCGTGTTCGAAGCGATGAACCTGGCGTCGATCATGCAGCTGCCGTGTCTGTTTGTCGCCGAAAACAACGGTTATGCCGAGGCCACTGGCGCCGGTTGGTCGGTGGCCTGCAAAGACATCGCCGAGCGCGCCGCCGGGTTTGGTATGCCGGGGGTGATCGTCGACGGCAATGATTTTTTCGCGGTGCATGAAGCGCTCGGCGTTGCTGTGGAGCGGGCGCGCCAAGGCGACGGGCCAACGCTGGTCGAGGTCAAGCTCAGCCGTTTCTATGGGCACTTCGAGGGCGATGCGCAAACCTATCGCGGCGCTGACGAAGTGAAAAACCTGCGTGAAAACGCCGATTGCCTGGCCTTGTTCCGTCAGCGCTGCCATGCCGAAGGCTGGCTGGATGCAGCGCAGTTCGAGCGCATCGACGGTGAAGTGGCGCAATTGATCGAAGACGCCGTACGCCTGGCCAAAACCGATCCCAAGCCCCAGGCCGCCGACCTGCTAAGCGACGTTTACGTGGCCTACCGCTGATACCAACCCTATAAAAACAAGACGTGGAGAGAATCTAATGGCTCGTAAAATCAGCTATCAGCAGGCGATCAATGAGGCCTTGGCTCAAGAGATGGGCCGTGACCAGAGCGTATTCATCATCGGTCAGGATGTGGCCGGTGGCACCGGTTCCCCCGGTGAGCAGGACGCATGGGGCGGCGTGCTCGGCGTGACCAAGGGCTTGCACCCGCAATTTCCCGGGCGCGTGCTGGACGCACCGTTGTCTGAGGTCGGCTACGTGGGCATGGCGGTGGGCGCCGCTACCCGTGGCATGCGCCCAGTGTGCGAATTGATGTTCGTCGACTTCATCGGCTGCTGCCTGGACCAGTTGCTCAACCAGGCTGCCAAGTTCCGCTATATGTTCGGTGGCAAAACCACTACACCGCTGGTGATCCGTGCCATGTACGGCGCCGGTTTGCGGGCGGCTGCCCAGCATTCGCAAATGCTCACCTCCATGTGGACGCATATCCCCGGCCTCAAGGTGGTATGCCCGGCCACGCCCTACGACGCCAAGGGCATGTTGATCCAGGCAATCCGCGACAATGACCCGGTGATTTTCCTGGAGCACAAAATGCTCTACGGCATGCAGGGCGACGTACCGCAAGAGCTGTACACGGTCCCGTTTGGCGAAGCCAACTTTGTGCGTGAGGGCAAGGATGTGACGCTGGTGACCTACGGCCGCATGCTGCATATCGCCCTGGAGGCTGCGGCCAACCTGGCGCGTCAAGGCGTTGATTGTGAAGTGCTGGACCTGCGCACCACCAGCCCGCTGGATGAAGACAGCATCCTTGAAAGCGTCGAGAAAACCGGGCGCCTGGTGGTGATCGACGAATCCAACCCACGCTGCTCGGTCGCCACCGACATCAGTGCCCTGGTGGCCCAGCGGGGGTTCGCTTTCCTGCGCGCTCCCATCGAGATGGTCACCGCGCCGCACACCCCGGTGCCGTTTTCCGATGCTCTGGAAGACCTGTACATCCCCAACGCCGCGAAGATCGAGGCCGCCGTGATGAAGATCGCCGACAAGAGGACTTCCGCATGATTCATACCCTGACCATGCCCAAATGGGGCCTGTCGATGACCGAGGGCCGCATCGATGTCTGGCTCAAACAACCCGGCGACCGAGTGGAAAAGGGCGAGGAGGTGCTGGACGTGGAGACCGACAAGATCTCCAGCAGTGTCGAGGCGCCTTTTAGCGGCGTGCTGCGTCGGGTACTGGCGCTCAGTGATGAAACCCTGCCGGTGGGCGCTCTACTGGGAATTGTGGTGGAGGGCGAGGCGACAGAGGCTCAGATCGATAGCGTGATCGAAAGCTTCAACGCCGGGTTCGTCTCCAGTGCCGCCGAAGCCGAAGAGGCCGGCCCCAGCGCACAAAAAGTCGAGGTAGGCGGGCGCTTGCTGCGTTATCTGGACATGGGCGAGGGCGGCACGCCGCTGGTGTTGGTGCACGGCTTCGGGGGCGATCTGAACAACTGGCTGTTCAATCAACCGGCCCTGGCCGCCGAACGCCGGGTGATTGCCCTGGACCTGCCGGGGCACGGGGAGTCGGGCAAGTCTCTGCAAACGGGAGACGCTGCCGAACTCAGTCACGCCGTACTGGCATTGCTCGACCATTTGGCGCTCGACCGTGTGCATTTGGCCGGCCACTCCATGGGTGGGCTGGTGACCCTCACCGTCGCCAGCCTGGCGCCTGCACGTATCGCCTCCATCACCTTGATCGCCAGCGCCGGTCTGGGTGCCGATATCAACGGCGATTACCTGCGAGGTTTTGTCGAAGCCAACAACCGTAACGCGCTCAAGCCGCCATTGACTCAACTGTTCAGTAACCCTGCGCTGGTGACGCGGCAGATGCTGGAGAACATGCTCAAATTCAAGCGCCTGGAAGGGGTGGATCAAGCGTTGCGCCAGCTCGATCACAGGCTGTTCGATGGCGGGCGGCAGATGCTGGATCTTCGCAGCGAGGTGGGCCGCCAGCCGAGCCTGGTGATCTGGGGCAGTGACGACGCGATCATCCCGGCAAGTCACGCCCAAGGGCTGCAGGCTCAGGTGCATGTATTGCCGGGGCAGGGGCATATGGTGCAGCTGGAGGCGGCGGAGCAGGTCAATCAACTGATCTCCACTTTTTTGAACGCGCAGCCCTGATTGAGGTTCAAGGGAGGGACGGTTTGGTCTGTCCCTCCCACAAGGTCAAGCGTGTTTTTTCAGCTGGAGCGTTTCAGGGTTTCGCTGGGCAGCTCCTGAAAAAGCGCCCGGTAGCTGTTTGAAAACCGCCCCAAATGCCAGAACGACCAATTCATCGCGACCTCGGCCACCGTGGTTTCGGTCGTGCTCAGCAACTCCCGCCGCGCCCCGTTCAAGCGGCGCAACCGCAACCACTGCGCCGGGCTCATCCCCGTGTAGGTCTTGAACCCTTGCTGCAATTGGCGCAACGGCACACCCGCAATCTGCGCCAGTTCCAACAGGTTGGCGGTTTCATCCGGTGCATCCGCCGCCCATTCGCCGATGCGCGCCATCAATTGGCGTTCTTCATTGCGCTTTTGCAATGAACTGCCGTCCAGGCACACGCAGGCGTTATCGAGGATAAACAGGCAGTCGTCGAGCAGTTGCTGGGTGAGGGCATCGCGGCTGATGGGGTCGGTCAGTGCCGACAGGCGCGTAAGGGTGCCGCTCAGCCAGCGAGTGAACAGCGCATTTTGCCGACAGCTCAGCGGTGCCATGAACAGGCCTTCGAGCTTGGCCATATCCAGGCCGTGGCGCTGGACGAACTGCGGGCCGAACACCACGGCCACTTCGCGGTAGTTGACCGGGGTGATCCAGGTGTTGCGGCTTTCGCCATTGAGCAGGTACAGCGCGTTGTCACTGGCGTCGAAACAGAACGCCAGGGCGCCGGCAGGTGCGTTGAAATGCTGCTCCACCCGGGTGTTCATGCATTCTTCGTAGACCTGCACCCCTTGCAGGTCGAGGTAGCGCACCTGCCCGGCAAAATGCCCGGGGGACATCTGCTGGTACTGCTGCACCCAGCCGGGTGTCGCACTGCATTGGGCGGCCACATCGCCGGTGGCGAAGGCCTGTACGCGCAAAGCGGTTGCCTGTGTCATGGTGATCCGTGCGCACTCTATTGGTGCGTTGTGCCGCGTGCAAAGTGGATAGATGCCGTTTCAAGGCTGGCCCAAGATAGACCTCAATGCGCTGGGAGTACAACCCGGCGTCGCATCCCACCCAAGACGAGGTCCTTATGAACGCCCCCTTCGATCAGCTGTCCACCTGGCTGAAAGAACACAAGATTACCGAAGTCGAATGCGTGATCAGTGACTTGACTGGCATCGCACGCGGCAAGATTGCACCCACCAACAAGTTCCTGCATGAGCGAGGCATGCGCCTGCCGGAAAGTGTGTTGCTGCAAACGGTAACCGGGGACTTTGTCGACGACGATATCTATTACGACCTGTTGGACCCGGCCGATATCGACATGATTTGCCGCCCGGTCGCCAACGCCACTTACGTAGTGCCGTGGGCCATCGAGCCCACCGCCATCGTGATCCACGACACCTTCGACAAGCAGGGCAACCCCATCGAACTGTCGCCGCGCAATGTGTTGAAGAAAGTCCTGCAGCTCTACACCGACCAAGGCTGGCAGCCGATTGTCGCGCCGGAAATGGAGTTCTACCTGACCCAGCGCTGCGAAGATCCGGACCTGCCATTGAAAACTCCCATCGGCCGCTCGGGCCGCGCCGAAACCGGGCGCCAGTCGTTTTCCATCGATGCCGCCAACGAATTCGACCCGCTGTTCGAAGACGTCTACGACTGGTGCGAAGCCCAGGGTCTGGACCTCGATACGCTGATCCACGAAGACGGCCCGGCGCAGATGGAAATCAACTTTCGCCATGGCGACGCCCTGGACCTGGCCGACCAGATCACGGTGTTCAAGCGCACCTTGCGCGAGGCCGCCCTCAAGCACAACGTCGCCGCCACCTTCATGGCCAAGCCGGTGGCCGACGAGCCCGGCAGCGCCATGCACCTGCACCAGAGCGTGGTCGAAATCGCCACCGGCAAACCGGTGTTCGTCGATGCCGACGGCAACATGAGCCCGTTGTTCCTGCATCACATCGGCGGCCTGCAGAAGTACATCCCCAAGCTGCTGCCGATGTTTGCACCCAACGTGAACTCGTTTCGGCGTTTTTTGCCGGACACCTCGGCGCCGGTCAACGTCGAATGGGGCGAAGAGAACCGCACCGTCGGCCTGCGCGTACCCACTTCCAGCCCGGAGGCGATGCGCGTGGAAAACCGCCTGCCGGGCGCCGATGCCAATCCTTACCTGGCGATTGCTGCCAGCTTGTTGTGTGGCTACCTGGGCATGATCGAGCACATCGAACCCAGTGCCCCGGTGGAAGGCCGCGCCTATGAACGCCGCAACCTGCGCCTGCCGTTCACCCTCGAAGATGCGCTGGCGCGCATGGAGGATTGCGACACGGTCAAGCAGTACCTGGGCGAAAAATTCGTGCGCGGCTACGTCGCGGTCAAGCGCGCCGAACATGAGAATTTCAAGCGGGTGATCAGTTCCTGGGAGCGTGAGTTCCTGCTGTTGAGCGTCTGAAAACAAGCATAAGAGGGGTGACGATATGCGTCTTGTGAACAAGCTTCTTCCACTGGCCCTGGTCGCGGCGTTCAGCGGTGCCGGTCAGGCGGCGCCGACGGTGAGTGTCTACAACTGGACCGATTACATTGGCGAGACCACCTTGGCGGATTTCCAGGCCAAGACCGGCATCAAGGTGATCTACGATGTGTTCGACTCCAACGAAACCCTGGAGGGCAAGTTGCTGGCCGGGCGTACCGGGTATGACGTGGTGGTGCCGTCCAACCACTTCCTGGCGCGCCAGGTGAAGGCCGGCGCGTTCCTCAAGCTTGACCGCGCGCAGTTGCCCAACTTCAAGAACCTGGACCCCAAGCTGCTGAAGTTACTGGAACAGAACGACCCCGGTAATGCGCACTCGGTGCCGTACCTGTGGGGCACCAATGGCATTGGCTACAACGTCGACAAGGTCAAGCAAGTGCTGGGCATCGACCGCATCGACTCGTGGGCCGTGCTGTTTGAACCGGAAAATATCAAGAAGCTGCATGAGTGCGGCGTGGCCTTCCTCGATTCAGCGGATGAGCTGTTCCCGGCGATCCTCAACTACATGGGCAAGGACCCACGCAGCGAGAATGCCGAGGACTACAAGCAGGCCGAAGCCAAGCTGCTGACGCTGCGGCCGTACATCACCTATTTCCACTCTTCCAAGTACATCTCGGACCTGGCCAACGGCAATATCTGCGTGGCCTTCGGTTATTCCGGCGATGTGTTCCAGGCCGCCAACCGCGCCAAGGAAGCCAAGAACGGGGTGAACATTGCGTACTCGATCCCCAAGGAAGGCTCTAACCTGTGGTTCGACCTGTTGGCGATTCCGGCCGATGCGAGCAACCCTAAAGAAGCCCATGCGTTCATCAACGACCTGCTTGAGCCTGAGGTGATTGCCAAGGTCAGCACCTCGGTGGGCTATGCCAACGCCAACCCGGCCGCCAAGCCGTTCATGCCTGCGGAGCTGGTGAACAATCCTGAGGTGTATCCGCCCCAGGACGTACTCGACAAACTCTATATCTCCACCACGCCTACGCCGGCGACCATGCGCGTGATGACCCGCGCCTGGAGCAAAGTGAAGTCCAACCGATGATGCAGTCCAATGAACATGCCCCGTCCTATTACCGCGCTTCGGCGAATGCCATGGTGCAGCGGCCCGCACTTGAGGCAGACCTGAGCGCCGATGTGTGTGTGATCGGCGGCGGTTTCACCGGGGTCAACACCGCCATTGAACTGGCCCAGCGCGGGCTGTCGGTGGTGCTGCTGGAAGCGCGCTGCATCGGTTGGGGCGCCAGCGGGCGCAACGGTGGGCAATTGATCCGTGGCATTGGCCATGATGTCTCCGGGTTTGCCAAATACGTGGGCGAGGAGGGCGTGCGCTATATGGAGCGGGCCGGTATCGACTCGGTCGCCCTGGTGGGCCAGCGCATTGCCGAGCACGGCATCGACTGTGACCTGCGCTGGGGCTTTTGCGAACTCGCCAATACTCCGGCGCAGTTCGCGGCGTTCAAGGGCGAACAGGCGCACCTGGCGGCCGTGGGGTATGCCCATGAAACGCGGCTGGTCGGCCCACAAGACATGGCACAGGTGGTGGGCTCTGCTATGTATGCCGGCGGCCTGGTCGACATGGGTTCCGGGCATCTGCACCCGCTCAACCTGATATTGGGTGAAGCGCAGGCGGCCGAGGCCCTCGGGGTGCGTATCTTTGAGTACAGCCCGGTGCTGGAGCTGATCCATGGCGAGACGGTGCGGGTGCGCTGCACAGGCGGCAGCGTGCGCGCAGCCAACCTGGTGCTGGCATGCAATGCCCATCTTGAGGAGCTGGAGCCGCGCTTGAGCGGCAAGGTACTGCCGGCGGGCAGCTACATCATCGCCACCGAGCCTCTGCCTGAGCCCGTGGCCCAGCAGTTGATCCCACAGAACCTGGCGCTGTGCGACCAGAAAGTCGGCCTGGATTACTACCGGCTGACCGCCGACCGGCGTCTGTTGTTCGGTGGCGCCTGCCACTACTCGGGGCGCGATCCCCAGGACATCGCCGCGTACATGCGCCCGAAAATGCTCAAGGTGTTCCCGCAGTTGGCCAACACGGCTATCGAATTCCAGTGGGGCGGCAAGATTGGCATCACCGCCAACCGTTTTCCCCAGGTCGGGCGCCTCAAGCAGTACCCCAACGTGTTCTATGCCCAAGGCTATTCCGGCCACGGCTTGAACGTGACGCACTGGTGCGCACGGTTGCTGGCCGAAGGGATACACGCGGGTGCAAGCCAGGGCCTGGATATTTTCAGCCAGGTGCCGCACATGACCTTTCCCGGTGGCAAGGCGCTGCGCTCGCCGCTGCTGGCGTTGGGGATGTTGTGGTATCGGTTGCGCGAAGCACTCTGATTGATCGTTCCCACGCTCTGCGTGGGAACGCCGCCGCGGACGCTCCGCGTCCCGCCGTTTAGTGACGCGGAGCGTCATGGGATGCATTCCCACGCGGAGCGTGGGAACGATCAGTCGGTCAGCACTTTGCGAAAGGTTTCCACCAACGGCCTCAAGTTGACGCGGTGCCAGGCCGCCCACAGCGGTGTGGTGTAGGCCAGCCACGGCAGTTCGCGCAATACCACGCCCGGTGGAGCGTTGCGGCTCAGGCCCTTTTGCACCATCGCCACCCCTAGCCCCGACGCGACCAGGCCCAATGCAGTAAAGGGCTCGCTGGCCTCCATGGGGATCTGCGGGGTGAAACCGGCGCGGATGCAGGCGGCGACGAAATCATCGGCCGGGTTGGCGCCAGGTTTGCGCTGCACGCCGATCCATTGTTGGTCGGCCAGGTGTTCGGGCAACAGTTCAGGGTGTTGAGCCAGCGGATGCTGTTCAGGCAGGGCCAGCAGCATCGGGTCATCGAGGACTTGCCAGGCGGTCAGGTCCGGGTCGTCGGCGGCAGGTGGTTCGCTCACCAGGGCGATGTCCAGGCTGCGTTGGCGCAAACCTTCCAGTTGTTCCAGGGAGGGCAGGTTGTACAGCTTGATATGTACGGCGGGCCGGTCGTCGCGCAGTATGCGCAAGGCATTGGGCAAGACACCGGCGTGCATGGCGTTTTCGATATAACCGATGCACAAACCGCCTTCTTCGCCGCGGCCCAGGCGCTTGCCCAGAGACTCCAGGCGGTTGGCGTGGGTCAGCAGTGCCTTGGTTTCGGCCAGGAAAGTCTGGCCGTCGCGGGTCAAGCGGATACGCTGCTGGCTGCGTTCGAACAGGGTAAGGCCCAGGCGTTCCTCGAGCTGGGCGATCTGCCGGCTCAGGGGCGATTGGGAAATGTGCAAGCGCTCGGCGGCGCGGCCGACGTGTTCTTCTTCGGCTACCACTTCGAAGTAGCGCAACTGGCGTAGATCGATCATGTAAGACCTGCAAGGACTCAAGTTGGTCGCAGTATGTCTTGGACGGTCTGATCAGTGCAATCTAGCATCTGCTCAACGGTCACAGCGACCTCGCACCGATTGAGGAACCACCATGAGCTTGAAATACACACTGCCCGGCGTACTGGGCTTTGGCACCGCCCCCTTGGGCAATATGTTTCGCGCTATCCCCGAAGAAGAAGCCCAGGCCACCGTCGAGGCCGCCTGGAGCCAGGGCGTGCGTTACTTCGATACCGCGCCGTTCTACGGCGCGGGCCTGTCGGAAATCCGCTTGGGCCAGGCCCTGTCCAACTATCACCGCGATGACTACGTGCTCAGCACCAAGGTCGGCCGGGTGATTCTGGATGAAGTCGAAGAAACCGCCCGTGACCTTGGGGAAAAAAGCGGCGTATTCGAACACGGCCGCCCGAATAAAATACTCAATGACTACAGTGCCGACGCCACGCTGCGCTCCATTGAAGACAGCCTGACACGCCTGCAAACCGACCGCCTGGACATCGTGTGGGTTCACGACATCGCCCAGGATTTTTACGGCGACCAATGGCTGGAATACTTCAACCAAGCCCGCACTGGCGCCTTCAAAGTACTCACCCGTTTGCGCGAGCAAGGGGTGATCAAGGCGTGGGGGCTGGGCGTCAATCGTGTCGAGCCTTGCGAATTGACCCTGGACCTGACCGAGGCCCAGCCTGATGGTTTTCTGCTGGCGGGGCGCTATACGCTGCTGGACCACGACCGCGCCTTGCAGCGCCTGATGGACGCGGCCCACGCCCAGCAGGTGGAGATCGTCGTCGGTGGCCCGTACAGCTCCGGCATCCTCGCTGGCGGTGCGCATTTTGAATACCAGCAAGCCAGCCCGGCGATCATTGCCAAGGTCGAGCAGATCAAGGCAATTGCCCAGACGTTTGGCGTCAGTATCAAGGCCGCTGCTCTACAGTTCTCACTGGCGCATCCGGCGGTGGCGGCGGTGATTCCCGGTGCCAGTCGTCCGGGGCGGATTGCCGAAGACGTCGCGGCGTTGTCTGAGCAGATTCCAGCAGCCTTCTGGCAAGCGTTGCGCGGGGCCCGCTTGATCTCGGACCGTGCACCTTTGCCTCTCTCACGTTAAGGAGCTTGAGCATGAAGATTGATGTAAGCGGCAAAGTGGCTATTGTCAGCGGCAGCACCGCCGGTATCGGCCTGGGCATCAGCCAGGCCCTGGCGCAATCCGGCGCCACGGTGGTGGTGATCGGGCGTGATGCAGGCAAGGTGGACGACGCCTTGGCGAGTATTCGCCAAGCGGTTCCCGCTGCTCAACTGCGTGGTGTGGTGGCCGACCTCGGGACCGTTGAAGGCGCACAGAAACTCTTCGCCGCCGAACCCCGCGCCGACATTCTGGTCAACAACCTGGGCATCTTCGACGCGGTGGATTTCTTCGACGCGCCGGACAGTGAGTGGGCGCGCTTCTATGAGGTCAATGTGATCTCCGGCGTGCGCCTGGCGCGGCATTATGTGCCGGGTATGGTCGAGCAGGGCTGGGGGCGGGTGATCTTCGTGTCGTCGGAGTCCGGCGTGGCGACGCCGGCTGACATGATCAACTACGGAGTGACCAAAAGCGCCAACCTGGCGGTGTCCCACGGCCTGGCCAAGCGCCTGGCGGGTACTGGGGTGACGGTGAATGCTATCTTGCCGGGGCCGACCTTTACCGATGGCCTGGAACACATGCTCAAGGACGCCACGGCCGAATCCGGGCGCAGTGCCCGAGACGAAGCAGATGTGTTTGTGCGCCATGCGCGGCCCACCTCGATCATCCAGCGTGCGGCCAATGTGGATGAAGTGGCGAACCTGGTGGCGTACATTGCTTCACCGCTGTCTTCGGCGACGACCGGTGCCGCGCTGCGGGTCGACGGTGGCGTTGTCGACAGCATGGCAATCTGATTTTTTCCTGACTGGAGTATTGATTGTGGCAACAGCTTCTTCTGTGATTGAAATTGCGGTGTCGGCCGACCAAGTCTGGCAACTGATTGGCGGCTTCAACAGCCTGCCCGACTGGCTGCCTTTGATTGCCAAGAGCGAGCCGAGCGAGGGTGGTCGTGTGCGTCACCTGACCGCCGCTGACGGCGGCACGATTGTCGAGCGCTTACAGACTTTCGACAACGTGGCGCGCACCTACAGCTACACCATTGAAGCGTCGCCGTTTCCGGTGAGTGCTTACCTGTCGACCTTGCAGGTGGAAGCGTTGACGGACACCTCGGCGAAAGTGACCTGGTCCGGCGTGTTCACGCCGGCAGCGGGCACCACCGATGCGCAAGTCGAGGAATTGTTTGCCGGTATTTACGAAGGCGGGCTTGAGGCGCTGCGCGGTAACTTCTAAAGATTGTGGCGAGGGAGCTTGCTCCCGCTGGACTGCGTAGCAGTCCCACAAAGAGCGGGGCCGCTTCGCGCCCCAGCGGGAGCAAGCTCCCTCGCCACAGGTGGGGTTTAGCCTATATGGAGCAAGGCTGCCGCGACAGCCTCTGCCGGCGTCATCTGCGCCGTATCCAGCCTGAACGGTGGTACCTCCCAGCGTTCATACTCATGCACCTGTACCGATTCCCAGGTCGGTGGCACCAGCCCCGGAATATCGCCCACACGCCCTTCGACTCGGCGCCGATGCGCCTGCTGATCGGTACACACTACCTCGATATTGATCAGTGCCACGCCGGCCGCTGTCGCCACCGCTTGCCAGGCATCGCGGCTTTCCTTCACCGGGTTCACACAATCGGCGATTACCCGCTGTGCCAGGCGCAGGTTACTCAGCGCCAGCGCATTCGCCACACCGTAGCCACTGGCCCCCACATCGCCCGCCAACACCGCAGCCTCCCGCAGCGCCTGCTCAATCACATCAATACGCAGGTAAACCGCGCCCAACTGTCGCGCCAGCTCCCTGGCAATCGTGGTCTTGCCACTGCCAGGCAAGCCGCTGAATACAATAAGCATGACCCATCAACTCCATATGTAGGAGCGAGCTTGCTCGCGAAAAACGCCAACAAAACGCGTACTGCCTGAATAAACGCGGTGCCTGTGAGNGTTTTTCGCGAGCAAGCTCGCTCCTACAGTGGTATTAGAACCGCGTGATTCATTTCACCCACAGGAGCGCCCATGACCCTGCCGTTCGTGAAGATGCACGCCCACGGCGATGACTTCATTATCATCGACCGCCGTGGCGAGGATAACCCCATTAATGCGCAGATTGCCCGCCATCTGGGTAACCGCCGCACCGGCATCGGTTTCAATCAACTGGCGGTGGTGCTCGACTGTGAGCAGGCCGCCGCGCGCGTTCAGTTCTGGAACCCCGACGGAACACGCCTGCAAACCTGCGGCAGCGCGACTCGTGGCGTGGCCGATCGCCTGATGCATGAGGCAGGCGCCGAGACCATCGTGCTGCTTAGCGACCGCGGTTTACTGACATGCACACGTGCTGATGGGCAGCGGGTGTCGGTGGACATGGGCGCACCCTCGCTGGGCTGGGCGTCGGTACCCTTGGCCAAGGCGATGGACACCTGCGTGTTGCCTATCGACGGCCAGCCGGCAGCGTGCAGCATGGGCAACCCGCATTGCACGTTTTTTGTAGAGGATGTGACTGCGCTCGATATTGAGGCCATAGGCTCGACCCTGGAAGTTCACCCGCTGTTTCCGGCCAGGACCAATGTGCATTTCGTGCAAGTGCTGGACCGCGGCCATATCCGCCTGCGTATCTGGGAGCGTGGCGGCGGTGTGCCGCTGGGGTCCGGCTCATGCTGTTGCGGGGCGGTCGTCAACGGCATCCGGCGAGGGCTGCTCGATGAGCGTGTGGAAGTCCAGTGCGACGGTGGCGCGGTCACGGTGCAATGGGACGGGCAGGGCGGCGTGATATTGACCGGCCGTGTCGAGCCGATCATGCAGGGCACCGCGTACCTGGACTAGAACTTCACGGTAAACGTGGTGCCGGCACTCGCACAGGAACTCACCGCCACGTCGCCGCCATGTACTTTGGCCAGTTCGCGCACGATATACAGGCCCAGGCCTACGCTACGCACGTCGCTGCCTTGGTCGGTGCCGCGGGTCATGGGTTCGAACAACCCGGCCAGCAGGGTTTGCGGAATCGCCGGGCCGTGGTTGTGCACCGCAACCGCGCAGCTGTTGTCGCCCAGGCGTGATGTGATGGTAATCGGCTGCAGCAAGTCGCCATAGGCCACGCTGTTGGCCACCAGGTTACCGATCATCTGTTGCACACGGTCGGCGTCCAGGCAGGCGTCGCCCTGGCCCTCGGCGTGATGCACCAGCGTGGCCTTGGGGAAGGCCACCCGCAGTTCGTCGACGCTGCGATGAATAACGCCATGCAGGTCCAGCGGTTGCGGCTTGATGGTAATGCCCTGGCCGACCCGGGCCTGGGTGAAGTCCAGCAGGTCGGCGATCATGCGATGGGCGCGTTCGGAAGACTGGCCGATGTGCCCCAGTAGCTGGCGCTCCTTGGCCGTGCGCTCGCCGCGCTGGAGAAAGTCGGCGGCCATGCGGATCGCAGTCAGAGGGTTTTTCAGGTCGTGGCTGACAATCGCCACCATCTGTTCGGCAAACAACGCCCGGCGCTGGGCAATGGCATAGGCCTCGCTCAGCTCGGCCTGGGCCTGTTGCAGGGCCAGTTCCGTGGCGGTTTTTTCCTGCAGCAGGGCTTCGGCCTGCTTGCGCGCATTGAGCAGTTCGCGCTCGTACTTGTCACGGTCGGTGGTGCCGAACAGCGCCAGGTCATACACCACGCCGGCCGGCTGCTGGCGCTGGTTGGCATTGAGCAAGACCGTGACTTTGTGCCCGTTGCAATGGCGGATGTCGAGCTTCACCTCGGTGACGCTGCCGTGCATGCGCAGCATTGGCGCCAGGTGCGTCTGGTAGAAAATCCGCCCGCCCATGGCCAGCAGGTCCTGGAAACGCCGGCCCAGCAGTTGGGCCGCCGTGAAGCCCAGCCAATCGCACAAGCGTGGGTTGACGTGCAGGATCGTGCCATCTTCCTGGGTCACCGCCAGGGCACAGGCCGCGCTGTCAAACAGCGGGTCAACGGGCATCGGCAGCCGCCCAAGGGGCCAGGAACCGGTCCATCGCCGCGGCACACGCCTGAGGGGCGCTCATATGCGGGCAATGGCCGACATTCTCGACTAGGCAATAAGTGCTGTTAGGTAATACGGTGTGCAGGTATTCACCCACGGCCACGGGGGCGATCAGGTCGTCGGTCGATTGCAGGATCAGCACCGGGGTGGTCAGGCCGAACACATCCTGGCGGTTATCCGACAGGAAGGTCACGCGGGCGAACTGCTTGGCGATGTCCGGCTCGGTGCGACAGAAGCTGTCGGTGAGCACCTCGCTCAGGTGCGGCTGCGTCGGGGCGCCCATGATCATCGGGGCCATGGCGCTGGACCAGCCGAGGTAGTTGCTGTCGAGGGTGTCGAGCAGGTCGTCGATGTCGTCGCGCTTGAAACCGCCGACATATTCCTCGGTATCGATATAGCGCGGCGATGGGCCAATCATCACATGCGCGGCAATGCGTTCCGGGATGAAACGATCAGCGAGAGTGCCGATCATCGAGCTCACCGAGTGGCCCACTAGAATCACCGGGCCTTGGGCGTAGGCGTCGATAATCTCGTTCAAGTCATGGGCATAGCCATCCAGGCGGCTGTATTTGGCTTTGTCGAACGCACTCAAGTCCGACAGGCCGGCGCCAACCAGGTCATACAGCACCACGCGAAAGCGGTCGAGAAAGTGCGGCGCCAGGGCATCCCACATGGCCTGGTTGCAACCGAAACCGTGGGAAAACACCAGGGTCGAGGGACCGTTGCCCATCACATGTACATTGTTGCGGTGACTTAGGTCCATGGGCGTCCCGTAGATGGCTTATTGCTATGCAGCTGATCGGCAGTTTAGATAGTCGCAGGCCCTGGGTCACGCGTTTGCACGCAGATAAGGTAAAGTCGGCGCCTTCAGGGAGAGACTTCAGGTAACCATACATGATCGTGCTTGTGCGGCAATCGGTGTTCAGCCTACTGGCCCTGGTATTTTCCAGCCTGTTGATCACCGCTCATGCGGACACCTCGCCGATTGGGGTAGCCCTTGATCAGCGGGTCATTGACCTGACAAACACCCTCGACTCGGGCACCGCCCAGCGCCTCAAGCAACAACTGGCTGACCTTGAACAACGCAAAGGCGCGCAAGTGGCGGTATTGCTGGTGCCAACCACCGGCAGCGCCGATATCGAAGGCTACGCCAACCAGCTGTTTCGTGCCTGGAAACTGGGACGCAAGGACGTCAACGACGGCATCCTGCTGGTGGTGGCCAAGGACGACCGCAAGGTACGTATCGAGGTGGGCTACGGCCTGGAAGGCATCGTCACCGACCTGCTGGCCCATCGTATTATTGAAGAACAGATCACCCCGGCGTTTCGCCAGGGCGATTTTGCCGGCGGTGTGCAACAGGGGGTGGACGCCCTGACCGTGCTGGTGGACGGCGGTGACCTGCCGCAACTGGCGGGAGCCGGGATCAACCCCCAATTCATGGCATTGTTGGCGGCGCTTATCCTGGGCGGCTTGGGCGGCGTGGCGATTGCAGCCGGCAAGCTGCATTGGCGCAAGGCGTTGATCGCCGCCGTGGCGGCCACGCTGTTGTTGACGCTGCTGGCGGGCGGTTGGGAGTGGCCGATGTTCCTGTTTGTCGTGCCGCTGACGCTGTTGATAGGCGGCGCGATATTCGGCGCGCTGTGGCAGGTGCGTACGCTGTTTTACTGTGTGATCGGGCTGCTGGCTTACAGCCTCGGGTTGGTTATGGCAAACCAGTACGTGGATGTCAGTTTCATCCATTGGCTGCTGTGGCCATTGGGCGTCTTGGTGGTGCTGGGGTTGTACCTGGTACTGCTGCTGATCATGAGAGAGACATGGCGCACCAGCCGCGCCGGTTTTATTGTGCGGTTGCTGGCGGCGGTAGTGGTGTACGTGGTGGCAGGATGGGTGATTGACGACGGCCGCGACGGCTGGCTGCTGGCGTTTCCTATCGCATCGTTTGTCGCGCTGATTATCTTTGGCAAGGTTGGCGAGGGGGCTGGATCTGGCTCGGGCGGTGGCTCCGGTTCAAGTTCCAGCAGTTCTAGCAGCAGCTCGTCCGGTGGTGGTGGTTCCAGTGGCGGTGGTGGGGCTTCCGGCAGTTGGTGACTCGCTGGCGGATGCCCACGCTTTCGCACCCCACCCATGGCAAGCGCGTGTTTGGCAATACCATGGAGAGGCGCAACGGCTTGGATAGCAAACAGTCGTTTGCACTGTTACGCCTTGACCCAACCGCCCTTGCCGTCGGATTTGATTTAGGAATCTATGGGGGCGCGATTGGCGACGCTCGGAGCGTCGTCGATGACCTTTTGGTCCGCAGGCAGGTAACCGTTATCAAACCGATGGGGAAGAGGGGGGATCTGCGCGTCGTCGATGACCTTTTTGTCCGACGGCAGGCAGAGGTGATCAAACCGACGGGGAAGAGGGTGGATCTGCGCGTCGTCGATGACCTTTTTGTCCGAAGGCAGGAAGATCTGATCAAACCGATGGGGAAGAGGGTGGAACTGCGCGTCGTCGATGACCTTTTTGTCCGAAGGCACGAAGTGGTGATCAAACCGATGGGGAAGAGGATGGACCTGAGCGACGTGGATGGCTTTTTTGTCCGAAGGCAGGAAGAGGCGATCAAACCGATTGCGATTGGCGTAGGCCCGATATTCGTCGCCGACGCTCTTCCAGCCGCACTTGCCACCGGACACTTCTGCATCATCGCCAACCCTGTTTTCTTCCAAGGGGTTGTACCTGGGTTTATCGTTATCGATCTTGTTTGCGTCAACAGGTTGATGGGTCGGGATGGATGGGGTGAAGCCACTGATTGAAGACACGATTACACCTCTGTGATAGCTAGGAAGATGCCCCGCCGGGGCAGGGTCCTGGCGGGGTGTTTCGCAGGCTACAGCGCCCGGAACCTTCACTCAATGTGGCCTGTTTCGCGTGAATGTAAGCGTGTGAAACCCCTGTGTGGTTAGCTCATACAGCGGGAGAAGTTGCTGTAGGCACAATCTGAGATAACGCTTTGCAGCGTCAGGCTTGACGTCAGACAGCACAGACAAATCCAGGATTTTTACCTGTTGAAAAGCATTCGTTCCCTGCACGGCTTTTCGGCAGTTTCATGCCTTGCAACACACAATCACTACTGCGACGGTGTGGCTTTCAACGCCATCACCATTTCATGCCACGCCATCCCACCGTGATCCGACGGCGAAGGGCGCACGTAGGTATAGCCCATGCGGGTGTACAACGGCACATGCTGTTGCTTGCACATTAGATGAATCGTCTGCTTGCCCAGTGTTCCCATGCGCTGCACGAACGCGGTCATCAGTCTTTTCGCATAGCCCTTGCCTTGATGGGCCGGGTCGACCACCACCGACATGATCACCACATTCGGCGCCTCGGCGTCATGGCCCACCAACTCCTTGAAAGCCTCGTCCGACATTACCACCTCATGGGCACAGCCCGAGTTGATGAACCCCACCACTGCGCCATCTTCCTCCAGGATCAGAAATCCCTCGGGATACTGCGCGATGCGCGTGGCGATTTTTTCAAGCGTTGCGGCTTCGTCGCCTTCGTAAGCGGTGGTTTCAATGTGAAAGCAGCGTGCGGCGTCGGTGGGCAGGGCGTTGCGCAGGGTGAGAGTGGGCATGGGCGGTTCCAGGGATGTTCAGTGAAAGGCCACATCATAGAGAAACATCGGGGCTATGGCACCGCACGGCCATTCATCACCCCTTGTAGGAGCGAGCTTGCTCGCGAAAAACGTCAACGATAACGCGCGCCTCCTGGATGAACGCGGCGCCTGCGAGTTTTTCGCGAGCAAGCGCGCTCCTACACGTTGTAACGGGTAGGGCAGGCGCGACCGAGAGTCTGTATCAAACCCCTCCCACCAACTTGCCACTGTCCATCCGGCGCTTATACGCACTGTCCCGACTCGCCAACCAGAAGTACAACGGTGACGTCACCGCCAGCCCCACCACCCACGACAAGTCCGCGCCGTTGATGTGCTGCGAAATCGGCCCGACGTACAGCGGCGTGTTCATGAACGGAATCTGCACCGCGATCCCCACCGCATAGGCCAGCAGCGCCTGCGGGTTGTACTTGCCGTAGATGCCGCCATCCACACGGAAGATCGAGGCGATGTCGTATTGGCCTTTGTGAATGGCGTAGAAGTCGATCAGGTTGATCGCCGTCCAGGGCACCAGCACCACGAGCAGCACCAGCACCATGTCGACGAAGTGGCCGATGAAGTCTTGGGAGGCAAATACCGCCGCAATCGAACAGGCGGCCAGCACGATGATGGAAATCACCGCACGGCTTTTCGCGGTCGGGATCCAGCGGTAGGCGAAGGTCTGTACCAGGGTGATGATCGACAGCACCGCGCCGTACAGGTTGAGGGCGTTGTGGCTGATCACGCTGAGCAGGAACAGCACCAGCATCAACGGACCGATGGCGCCGGTGGCGAGTTTGACGGCGTCCATGGTGTCCATGCCTACCGGCGTGGCGAGCACTGCCACGGCGCCGAAGATGAACGCCAGGCTCGACCCTAGCGCCGAGCCCAGGTAGGTGGTCCAGAAGGTGGCGGCTACCGGCACGTCGGCTGGCAGGTAGCGGGAATAGTCCGACACGTAGGGCGCAAAGGCGATCTGCCACAGCGCGGCCAGGGAAACGGTGGCCAGCCAACCCGAGATGTTGAAGCTGCCACGGGTGAGGAAATCCGTGGTCTGTACATGGGTGAAGATGTAGCCAAAGCCCAGCACGATGCCGGCGCCCAGTACCCAGGTGCCGATTCGATTGAGTACGTGGATGAAGCGATAGCCGATGATGCCGATGATCCCGGAACCAATGGCGCCGATAACGATGCCCACCGGTACAGGTACGACGTCCACCACGCCGTGCAGGGATTTACCGGCCAGCACAATGTTGGAGGCGAAGAAGCCGATGTACATCACCCCGGCAATCACCACCACCAGCAACGCGCCGAGGGAGCCGAACTGAGCACGGCTCTGGATCATCTGCGGGATGCCCATCTGCGGGCCCTGGGCTGAGTGCAATGCCATCAGCACACCGCCGACCAAATGGCCGACAAGAATGGCGACAATGCCCCACACCAGGTTGAGGTGGAACAGTTGCACACCCAGTGCGCCAGTGACGATAGGCAACGGCGCGATGTTGCCGCCGAACCACAGGGTGAACAGGTCTCTTACCTTTCCATGGCGATCTTCCGGGGGCACGTATCCAATCGTGTGTTTTTCGATGAGCGGGGCGGAGGATGTTGCAGTGGTAACCATGACGAGCTCCAAGGCAAGGTGAGTACGTGGACGTACTTCGCTATGCGCTGCACGGGCGGCGCTTTGTTGTTGGAGTGATCATCTGTAATGGGCGCAGGCAGGTAAATTAGTAAGTTTGTTGCTATAGACCTTAAAAAAAATATCTCACGTGGTTTTATGCTCCGGTATGTTGCATGGGCTTCAATGGCTTGAAAAACCGGTGTATCTGCGCACCTGTTTGGGGCGAAAACCCACGTTTATGGAGGTGCCGATGGCTGCCTACAACCTGCGCCAGCTCAGATATTTTGTGACCACGGCCGAATGCGGCAGCGTCGCCGAGGCGTCGCGCAAGCTGTATATCGCCCAGCCGTCGGTGTCCACGGCGATCAAACAGCTGGAAGACAGCTTTGGCGTGCAGCTGTTTATCCGCCACCACGCCCAGGGCGTTTCCCTTACGCCCAGTGGCGCGCGCTTTTATCGCAAGGCGTTGGAGCTGTTGCGGGTGGCCCATGAGTTCGAGCAGAACGCCCTGGCGGATAATGACGTGGTGGCCGGGCAGATCGACATCGGCTGCTTTGAAACCGTGGCGCCGTTGTACCTGCCACGCTTGATCGCCGGCTTCAAGGCACGCTGGCCAGGGGTGGAGATCCGCATCCGCGATGGCGAGCAGCAGGAATTGGTGCAGGCGCTGACCGCAGGCAGTATCGACGTGGCGATGTTGTTTGAGCACGACCTGGGCGGCACCATCGAGACCACGCCGTTGATGCCGCCCCAACAGCCCTATGCGTTGCTGCCGGCCGATCACCGCTTCGCCCAGCAGGCCAGGGTGTCCCTGGCCGACCTGGTGCTGGAGCCAATGATTTTGCTGGACGTGTTGCCCAGCCGTACCTACTTCGTGAGCATCTTCGAAGAGCGCGGGCTGACCCCGAATATCGTATTCAGCTCGCCCTCCATCGAAATGGTGCGGGGCATGGTGGGGCGCGGGTTCGGGTTCTCGATCCTGGTGACCAAACCCTTCAGCGAGTACACCTATGATGGGCAGAAGGTGGTGTGCATTCCCTTGGCTGAAACGGTCACGGGGTCCGGGCTGTCGGCCGTGTGGTTGCGTCGTGCACCGCTGACCAAGCCGGTGCAATTGTTTGTCGACTATTGCCGTGAAGAACTTGCGCGGTTACTGGCGTGACTGCGAACCAGCTCCGCGCGCTTATGCGGGTCAGTTTTCAGCCAACTGGAGCTGTTGCTTGGCCAGCTTCACCACATTGTCCAGGGTAAACCCGAATTTCTCCTGCAACTTTGCCAGCGGTGCCGAGGCGCCAAAGCTGTTCATCACCACCTTGGCGCCGGTCTGCCCGACATAGCGGTCCCAGCCCAAGGGGCCGGCCTGTTCCACCACCACGCGGGCTTTCACTGCGGGCGGCAACACGCTGTCGCGGTAGGCTTGATCCTGCTCTTCAAACAGCTCCCAACTGGGCATCGATACCACGCTGGCGGCAATGCCTTCACCTTTGAGCTGCTCATACGCGGCGACCGCCAGGCTGACTTCGCTGCCTGTTCCTATCAGGATGACCTCAGGCTCTTGCGCACTGGCCAGCACGTAGGCACCTTTGGCCGCGCCGCAGGCCGCCGCGTACTGGGTGCGATCCAGAGTGGGCAGCGGCTGGCGTGACAGCACGACACAGCTGGGCCGATGAGTCTGGGCCAAGGCGACTTTCCACAATTCCAGCGTTTCATTGGCATCGCCCGGGCGCAAGGTCAACAGCCCCGGCGTGGCCCGCAGTTGGGTGAGGTGTTCGATAGGCTGATGTGTCGGTCCATCCTCGCCGACGCCGATGGAGTCATGGGTAAACACGAAGATCACGGGTAATTCCATGATCGCCGCCAGGCGGATCGGCGGTTTCATGTAATCGCTGAATACCAGGAAGGTCGAGGTATACGGGCGCAGGTAGGACAGCGCCATGCCGTTGGCGATTGCGCCCATGGCGTGTTCGCGGATACCGAAGTGCAGGTTGCGCCCGCTGTAATCATCCGCGCTGAAACGCCCGGCACCGTCGAAGGTGAGGTTGGTCTTGGTCGAGGGCGACAAATCCGCCGAGCCGCCCAGCAGCCAGGGGATCTGTTGGGCGAAGGCATTCAACACTTCGCCGCCTGAGGCACGGCTGGCGACGCCTTTGGCATCGGCGGCAAAGTCTGGCAGGTGCGCTTGCCATTGCTCGGGCATTTCCCCGGCGCGCATGCGTTGCAGTTCATCGGCCCGTTGCGGCTCGAGGGAGGCCAGGGTCTGGTTCCATTCGGCGTACAACGGCTCGGCACGTTCGTAAAGGGCATCGCGCAACACTGTGCGAGCCTCTTGCGGCACCAGGAAGCTCGAATCCTGCGGCCAGCCATAGGCGGCCTTGGTCAGGCGAATTTCATCGTCCCCCAACGGCTCGCCATGGGCAGCAGCGGTATTGTGTTTGTGCGGTGAGCCGTAGCCGATCACGCTGTCCACGACGATCAAGGTGGGCGCGCCGGTGTTGGCCTTGAAGGTTTCCAGCGCCACGCTCAAGGCCTGCAAGTCATTGGCGTCGGTGACATGCACGGTGTGCCAGCCATACGCCTGGAAGCGTTGGATCACGTCTTCACTGAACGCCAGCTCAGTGTGGCCCTCGATGCTGATGGTGTTGTTGTCATAGATCCAGCACAGGTTATCGAGCTTCAAGTGCCCGGCCAGGGACGCGGCTTCGCTGCTGATGCCTTCCATCATGTCGCCGTCACCGCACAGGGTGTAGACGTCGTAGTCAAACAGCACCTGGCCGTCGCGGTTGAAGCGCTGAGCCAGCCAACGCTCAGCCATGGCCATGCCCACGCTGTTGGCGCAGCCCTGGCCCAACGGGCCCGTGGTGGTTTCTACGCCTGTGGTCATGCGGTACTCGGGGTGGCCGGGGGTCTTGGAGCCCATCTGCCTGAACTGCTTGATATCCTCGAGGCTGACGGCCGGTTGGCCGGAACGCTTGCCGTGGGCGTCGATCTCTACCACGCCGGCCAGGTGCAATAGCGAATACAGCAACATCGAGGCATGCCCCACCGACAACACAAAACGGTCACGGTTGGGCCAGTCGGGATGTTCGGGGTGATAACGCAGGAAGCGACTCCACAGTGTGTACCCCACGGGCGCCAGGCCCATGGGCGTGCCAGGGTGACCCGAATTGGCCTTCTGCACGGCATCCATGGCCAGGGTGCGTAGGGTATTGATGCATTGGGTGTCGGCAGCAGTGGCAACGTGATTCATAAAACCGTTCTCCCTGGGGTGGCGATCTACAGTGGAGGGCAGGGCGGGGCAAAGGTTTGATCCCATCGCGTGCGCCGCGACGAACGGGTCGTTCTTGACTTCAAACATGACAAGGCTTGTTGGAATGGGCTAGCTTCAAGGGCGTAGACCATCGATCAATCTGTGGAGGTACGCCATGCCAGTGAAACACGACCTGTATCAGGACTTGGGATTGAGCAAGGAAGACGTTCACAAGCGCAGGGCGCAAGACAACCGGTTGGACTCACTGCTCACTCAATACGACGACGCCGACGCCAAGGTGCTAAAAGCGGAAAAAGCCAGTGCCAGCGATGAAGAGGTGGAGAACCTGAAGAAGAAGCGGCTGTTGATCAAAGACGAAATTGCGCAGCGGCTGGGTTAAGCAAACCCGTAACCTGTGGCGAGGGAGCTTGCTCCCGTTNCGCCGATGGGGGCGCTTCGCACCCCAGCGGGAGCAAGCTCCCTCGCCACACACACACACGGAATGTGCACATTTGTTCAGAATTGTCTGGAGGACAAGTGTCGCTTCTCTCCTTATGATGCCCCCGTCCACTCGGCTCTGGGGCTTGTTGCGGCGCAAGGATTGCGTTGTTTGAGCCGGGTGGGCATCCTCAGAATTCATGCAACACAGGGCCGAATCGGTCGGCTGCAAATGCCGTCTGTGGGAGCTGGCTTGCCTGCGATGGCGGCCTCCCAGCCGACGCCTACCTACCTGACACACCGCGATCCAACTGTGGGAGCGGGCTTGCTCGCGAAGGCGGCCTGACAGGCGACGCAGGTATACCGGGTGTATATCCATTCCTGCGGTAACGGCCACTTAGGGTTCCGCTTTTACAGCGGCTCACTTTTGAAAAGCCCAAAAGTAAGCAAAAGGCTCTTGCCCCACCACTCGGCACCTCGCTTAGGCTCGGTGTGCCCGTAATCCTCCAGTGATTTGGGGGGCCGCCGCCACGCGCCATCCATGGCGCGGGGCGGCTAAACCCGCATCCCTGCCGGTTTACCCCCCAAATCCCTGTCGAATTCCGGCCAGCGTGGTTTGACGGGGCGCTTAAGATCAAGATCAAAAGCAGATCAAGATCAAAAGCGGCTCGCTTCGCATCGTGGTTACCATCAACGCCGTGACGCTTGGCGTTCGGTCTTGCATCCAGTCATTTCAACAGCGTTTCAACGCATATATCCATGGAACGCTGCTGCGTCTGCTCATACAACTGCAACTCATCAATCGTCCTGCGCCCCAGCGCCTGTTCGAAGGCATCTCGGTTGGAGTTGCCCGCGTAGTGACTCTGCGCCCCATCCCCCAGGTTTGACTGGAAGATCCCCGCCGCACTGACCGGCAAAAAGTCCTCATACACCAACGGCTCCACCGCCACATGACCGGCACCGACCAGCGCCTCCAATGTGCGCGGCTGATCGGCCTGGGCGCGTGCCGTCAGGCCTTTATCGGTGACGAAGTAGCGAAAATACGCCAAGCCCTGCTCGCGCATCTGCGGGTAGTTATCGGGGAAGGCGTGGAAGTGCTGTTCCATCAATTGCACATAGCGCTCGGCGTTGGCTTCATTGGGGAATGTGCCGAGTTCGTCACGGGCGGCGTTCAGCAGTTGGTCGTACAGGGCGCGGCCTTTAGGGGTAAGTGCGACCCCGCGTTGTTCGATTTCGCCGAAGCGCGCGCTGTGGCTACCGTGGGCATCGGTGAAGGCGATGGGTTCGTCCAGGGCCTTGAAGCTGGTCTGGCGCAGCAGGATCGGGCACTGGCGCCGGGGTGGGCCTTCGATCACGGCTTTGGGAGTGATGCCTTTGCCGGGCATCGCCGCCTGCACCTGGTCGATGTCCAGGGTGCGTGGGGTCAGGTGGTTGATGTGCGGGCCTTTGAACGCGACGACGTCGGCGATCAGTCGGTGCTGGTCGCTCAGTTGCTGATATTGGGCGCCGGTGACCGTGGCAGTGTGGTGCCAGCGGAACGTCTCCAGGGCCTGGCGGATAAAGGCCTCGGCATCGCTGGCATTCAAGCCGCCTTGGGTCTCTGCCTGGTCGATCAATGCCAAGGCCTCGCCGGTGAAGATCGAGCGCTTGGCCAGGGCGCTTTCGGCGAAGGCGCGCAGGTCGGGGTTTTCGATCAGTTCCAGGCGCAGCAACGAAGTGAACACGCGAAACGGGCTGGTTTGCAGCGCGTGTTCATGCACGGCGCGAAAGGCGGTGGAGTGAACAGGTACGCCAGCGGGGGTGAGGTCGTAGTACCCCACCGGTTGCATGCCCATCACCGCGAACAAACGGCTGATAGTCGCCAGTTCCGCAGCGGTGCCCAAGCGGATGGCGCCGTGGCGTTCCATGCCCAGGCGCTGGATTTCGCCGGTACGCTGCAACTGGTGCGCCAGGCCCGGTTCGCTGTCGAGCACATGTGCGTTGGTCTCGGCCACCAATTCCAGCAACGCCCCATATAAAGGAACTTCCTCTCGATACATGTCGGACATGGCCTTGGAAAAGCCCTTGCGGATCTCGTCAGGGCTGACATGTGCAGTGGCGTGCATAGAAAAATTCCTGATGACTGGAGCGATGAAAGTGGCCTTTGCCTGATTTTGTTGAGCAGCCTGCCGCCTTGCAAACGAAGATTCTTCTGGACTTCATTCTGCAAATGAATGAGTTGACCCTGCGCCCAAGTCTTCATGTGCAAGCGGGCGTCATTGGGCTCTACACTGCGCTCCACTGTGTAGGTGAAGGAGGACCCAATGACGGCCAAACCCGCAACCAACCTGCTGGACACCCTCGAAGGCCAGCGCCTGGCAACGCCAGGCGCCGAGCAGTGGCGCGACTGGGGCCCGTACCTGAGTGAACGCCAATGGGGCACGGTGCGCGAAGACTACAGCGCCGACGGTGACGCCTGGGCCTACTTCCCTCATGAGCATGCACGCAGCCGCGCCTATCGATGGGGCGAGGATGGATTGGCCGGTTTCAGTGACAAGGCTCAACGCTGGTGCCTGGGCCTGGCGCTGTGGAACGAGCGTGACGCAATCCTCAAGGAACGTCTGTTCGGCCTCGACAACGCCGAAGGCAACCACGGTGAAGACGTCAAGGAACTGTACTTTTTCGTCGATGGCGTGCCGAGCCATGCCTACATGCGCATGCTCTACAAATATCCCCATGCGGCCTTTCCCTACGCTGACCTGATCGCCGAAAACGCCCGTCGTGGGCTGGCGGATGCCGAGTATGAAATCCTTGATACCGGTGTGTTCGCAGACAACCACTACTGCGACGTCAGTGTCGAATACGCCAAGCATCAGCCCGACGATATTTTCATGCGCGTCACCGTGCATAACCGTTCGGACCAACCCACACGCCTGCAGGTGCTGCCCCAGCTCTGGGCGCGCAATGACTGGAGCTGGACCTTCGATGCACCCAAGCCCAGCTTGAGGTTGGACGGCGAGCGGGTTCTGGCGCGTCATCATGAGCTCGATGATCGCCACCTCAGTGCCTGGGGCCAGGACGGGTTGCAGTGGCTGTTCTGCGAAAACCAAACCAATCGGCCCAAACTGGACGGGCAACCGGCGCCGGGGCCATTCAAGGATGGCATTAATGATTACGTGGTGGGCGGGGTTGAGTCGGCCGTTCGCCGGGACGCCGGCACCAAGGTGGCCGCGCATTTCACCCTTGAACTGGCGGGCCAGGAAAGCAAAACCCTTTACCTGCGTTTGGCGCCTTTGGACGCGCCCGATGTCAATGCGCGCAAGCTATTCGAACAGCGCCGCCAGGAGGCCGATGACTTCTACGCGGTCTTGCAACAGGGCCTTGCCGATGACGATGCGCGCAATGTGCAACGCCAGGCCCTGGCCGGCCTGCTGTGGTCCAAGCAGCTGTACTATTTCGACGTGAACCAGTGGCTTGACGGCGACCCGGCCCAGCCCGCGCCACCGCCCGAGCGTCTGCTTATCCGCAATACCCATTGGCGGCACCTGAGCAACTTCGACATCTTGTCCATGCCCGACACTTGGGAATACCCCTGGTATGCCTCCTGGGATCAAGGCTTCCAGGCGGTGGCCATCGCGCTGATCGACCCCAGTTACGCCAAGCAACAGCTGTTGCTGCTGGTAAAGGACCGCTTCATGCACCCCAACGGCCAATTGCCGGCCTACGAATGGCGCTTTGACGACGCCAACCCGCCCGTGCACGCCTGGGCCAGCTGGCGCGTATATCAGCAGGACAAGGCGTTGACCGGCGTGGGCGACATGGATTTCCTGGAGCGCATCTTTCATAAGCTGCTGCTGAATTTCTCCTGGTGGGTCAACCGCAAGGACGCCGAGGGCCGCAACCTGTTCCAGGGCGGTTTTCTGGGCCTGGACAATATCGCCTTGTTCGACCGCTCGGCCCCGTTGCCGCCGGGTTACCAGTTGGACCAGGCCGATGGCACCGCCTGGGTGGCGGCCTATGCCCTGGACCTGATGCGCATCGGCCTGGAGTTGGCCAAGCGCAATGTGGTGTACGTGGACATTGCCGTGAAGTTTTTCGAGCATTTCCTCTACATCGCCGGCGCTATCAACCGCGTCGATGACAGCGCCGAAGGCTTGTGGGATGAGCAGGACCAGTTTTTCTACGACGTACTGCACCGTCCTGATGGCCAGAGCGAACCGGTGCGCCTGCGCTCCATCGTCGGGTTAATGCCGCTGTTCGCGGTGCTTGTGCTGGAACAGCGCGAGCACGAGGGCCTGGGAGGCTTGCGCGAGCGCCTGCTGGGCTTTATGCATCATCGGCCGGACCTGGCCAGGTTGGTTTCGCGCTGGACCGAACCGGGGCAGGGCAACCGCCTGTTGCTGGCGCTGCTGCGCGGTGAACGCACCAAGGATTTGCTGCGACGCATGCTGGATGACCAGGAGTTCTTGTCGGCCTTTGGCGTGCGCGCCCTGTCCAAGGCGTTCGCCGAGCAGCCCCTGGCGTTGAAGATGAATGGCGACACCTTGTGCGCCAGTTACCAACCCGGTGAATCCGACTCACGCTTGTACGGCGGCAACTCCAATTGGCGCGGGCCGCTGTGGATGCCGGTCAATTACATGCTGATTGAATCGTTGCGCGAATTTCATCGCTATTACGCGGAGCATTTTTCCGTGGAGTACCCGACGGGCAGTGGGTATCTGGCGTCACTCGAGGAAGTGGCTGACAGCCTCAGCGAGCGGCTGACGCGGCTGTTTCTCAAAGATGAAAACGGTGTGCGGCCGTCGATGGCGGGGTATGCACAGCTGCAGGAAGACCTGGCCAGTCGTGACCTGGTGTTGTTCCATGAGTATTTTCATGGTGAGACAGGGCGAGGGCTGGGGGCTTCACACCAGACCGGGTGGAGCGCGTTGGTGGCGTTGTTGCTACAGCCAAAAACCTGAGCAGTCCTACGGATTTGCTTTTCTGTGGGAGCTGGCTTGCCTGCGATACAGGCACCGCGGTGNAGGCAAGCCAGCTCCCACAGGGGATCTTCATTCACCGCGAGAATGCAGGCAAAAAAATCCCGCCTGGGGAGGCGGGATCAGGATTCAGGGTTACCCGTGAATCAGGAAGGGAACAGCTCGCTCAGCTTCATCGCCAGCATCATGTCGCCTTCGGTGCGCAGCTTGCCGCCCATGAACGCTTGCATTCCGTCGGTGGAGCCGTCGACGATGCCTTCCAGGGTCTCGCTGTCCATCACCAGGGTGACCTGCGCGTCAGGGTTTTCGCCTTCTTTGAGCTCGCAGGTCTTGTCCTTGACCACCAGCGAGAAATTCTTGCTGTCGTCGATACGGAAACCGAACACCAGGTCCAAGCCTTCGGCAGCGCTTGGGTTGAATTTGGCTTTCATTGCTTCTACTGCTCTAGCTACGTCAGTCATGGTTTCGATCCTTAAGGGTAGAGTCCAGTGACCTTGGGGTCACGGTTGGCCGCAGTTCATCGGAAAGTGATGAGCTGCGGCGCCTTCAACAGTTGCAAGTGGGCGTGACTGTTGAAGGAAGCCAGTGCCACCTCGCGACCACGGAACTTCAATTGGTTGAGCGAGGTGTTAACAATTTGCCAGTTCATTTCGAAGGCCTGGGCGGCAGGCATTCGGGTAATCAGGTGGAGCAGGGCGGTGATGGTGCCGCCGGAGGTGAATACGGCGATTTTGTCGGTGTGGTTGGCGGCTTCAAGGATCCGCTGCAAACCACCCTGGACCCGCTCGACAAACCCCAGCCAGCTTTCCAGCCCGGGCGGATCATAGGTGCCGGCCAGCCAGCGTTCGATGATCAGGGCGAAAATGCGTTGGAACTCGCTGCGGTTCTGCGGGCCATTGCGCAGGATGTGCACGGCATCCGGCTCACTGCTGAGCAGGTCGGGTAACAGGCCGCGAATGATTGCCTCGCCGTCGAACTCGTTGAACGCGCTGTCTGTTTCCAATGCCGGAACCGGCAAGCCCAGGGCGCTGTACTGGTCGAACGTGGCGCTGGCAGTGTGCTGCTGGCGACGCAGGTCGCCGGCGATGCAGCGGTCAAACGCAATGCCCAGGTCTGCCAGGTGGCGACCGAGCACTTGCGCTTGTTCCACGCCAATGGGCGAGAGGACGTCATAGTCGTCTGCACCGAAGGAAGCCTGGCCATGTCGAATCAGATAAATGCTGCCCACGTCCGTTTTCCCGGTACGTTGAAAGTCTGGCGAGGTTATGAGGATGCCTGCGAGCTGTCAATGAAAAAACATACGCTTGTTTTAAAAGCGCGTTGGAGCCCGCCTGCTGGCGGTTTGATCACTGGCTCCTTCGCAGTGGCGTCGGTATGCTGAGGCCATCCGCGCCTGGCGCAGTGCATTTTTTAAGGAGACATATGGATTTTTTGGCCGAATACGCGAGCTTTCTGGCGAAGACCGTCACCCTGGTGGTCGCTATTCTGGTGGTACTGATCAGCTTTGCAGCACTGCGCAGCAAAGGTCGTCGTAAATCCGCCGGCCAATTGCAGGTCAGCAAGCTGAATGATTTCTACAAGGGCTTGCGTGAGCGCCTGGAGTCCAGCCTGCTCGACAAGGACCAGCTCAAGGCCCTGCGCAAGTCCGAAACCAAAGCTGAAAAGAAGAAAGACAAGAAGAAGCCCGAGCCCAAGCCACGGGTATTCGTGCTGGATTTCGACGGTGACATCAAGGCCTCGGCCACCGAAAGCCTGCGTCATGAAATCACCGCACTGCTGAGCCTGGCCACGCCCAAGGATGAAGTGGTGCTACGCCTGGAAAGCGGCGGCGGCATGGTGCACAGCTATGGCCTGGCCTCCTCGCAACTGGCGCGTATCCGCCAGGCCGGCGTGCCGTTGACCGTGTGCATCGACAAAGTCGCGGCCAGCGGTGGCTACATGATGGCGTGCATCGGCGAGAAGATCATCAGCGCTCCCTTCGCCATTCTCGGTTCCATTGGCGTGGTGGCGCAGTTGCCCAACGTCAATCGCCTGCTTAAAAAGCACGACATCGACTTTGAAGTGCTGACCGCCGGTGAATACAAGCGCACGCTCACAGTGTTCGGCGAAAACACCGAGAAGGGCCGGGAGAAGTTCCAGGAAGACCTGGACATCACTCATCAGCTGTTCAAGAACTTCGTCTCGCGTTACCGCCCGCAGTTGGCGATTGACGAGGTGGCCACTGGCGAAGTGTGGTTGGGGGTTGCCGCTCTCGACAAACAACTGGTCGATGAGCTGCAAACCAGCGATGAATACCTGGCCACCAAGGCCAAGACCGCCGAAGTGTTCCACCTGCACTATGCCGAGCGTAAGAGCCTGCAGGAGCGCGTGGGCTTGGCGGCCAGCGGTTCGGTGGACCGGGTGCTGTTGACCTGGTGGAGCCGCTTGACCCAGCAGCGGTTCTGGTAAGCCATTACTGAAATCCAGGTAATCCCTTGTCGATCGTTCCCACGCGGAGCGTGGGAATGCCACCAGTGACGCTCTGCGTCACCCTGGCGTAGGTGGGACGCGGAGCGTCCAAGGCTGCATTCCCACGCGGAGCGTGGGAACGATCATGTCAGGTCAAACGGGGTTTAATCGAGTCCGCCAACTGCGTAAGGATCAGGCAGCACGATACGGCCCCGGCATCCAGAACGCCGAGGGAGCGCTCACCCAAACGACTCGCTCGGCCAATCTTGGCCACCAGGTCCTTGGTCGAATCCCGCCCCTGAGAAGCAGCGCTTTTCATCGCGTCGAGTGCATCGCTGAAAGAACGCGCCGCTGCATGCGCCCGTTCAAAGGCTTCCACCGCCGGGATCAACGTGTCCATCAAGCACTTGTCGCCCACGCCCGCTTCGGTGATGTCCTGCAACGAGGTCAAGCCGCCGCGCAGCAGATGGGCGAAGGTGGCGGCGTCGATGTCTTCACTGCCGCGCACTTCGTCGGCCATACCGATAAACAGGCTGCCATACAAGGGCCCCATGGAGCCGCCGATGCCTTCCATCAGGCTCAGGGTCAGTTCATCCAGGGCTTCGGCCAGGGTCAGTTGGCGGCCTTCGATCGTACGGCCGCAATGGGCAAAGCCCTTGGCCATGTTGATGCCATGGTCGCCATCGCCTATAGCGCCGTCGACTTCGCTGAGGTACTCCCGGTTGGCCACGATCACGCTGACCAGGTCGGCGACGATGGCGCTACCCTCATGGGTGGAAAAATGCTGGCTCATGGTTCACTCCGCCTGGGTCATGCCGATGGAGCGGCAGGGTTGGTCGATCAGGGTTTTCAGCTCGGCGTCGAGGCCGAGCAGGGTCAAGGTCACGCCCATCATCTCCAGGGACGTGAAGTAGTTGCCCACGTAGCAGCGGTGAATCTTCAAACCTTTGGCCTTGAGCTGTTTTTCCACCTCGGCGTAGAAAATATACAACTCCATCACCGGGGTGGCGCCCAGGCCTGAGACCAGCACCACCACGCTATCGTCCTGGCTGAAATCGCGGTCGGCGAGGATCGGCACCAGCATGCGCTCGGCCATGGCAGCGGCCGGTTCAATCGGGATGACTTCGATGCCCGGTTCGCCATGATGGCCGATACCCAGCTCCATCTGGCCGTCGGGAATCTGGAAGTTCGGCTTGCCCACCGCGGCTATCGTGCAGGGCGTAAGGCCGATACCAATCGAGCGGCAGTGGTCGACGGTTTTCTGCGCCACCCGAATCACGCCGTCCAGGTCGTAATGCTGGGCAGCGGCGGCACCGCCGATCTTCCACATGAAGATCTCCCCGGCTACACCGCGACGCTTGGCGATGTCGGCCTTGGGCGCGGAGGCCACGTCGTCGTTGGCGACCACCGTGCGGATGCGCATGTCTTTGCTGGCGGCCATTTTCATCGCCAGCTTCACGTTCATATTGTCGCCCGCGTAGTTGCCATACAGGCATGCCACGCCTGCGCCATGGTCGGCGGCGCGGAAGGCGTCGAAAAAGCTTTTGGCGGTGGGCGAGGAAAAAATCTCGCCAACGGCCACCGCATCCACCAGGCCTGGGCCTACATAACCGAGGAACGCCGGCTCATGCCCGGAGCCGCCGCCGGTGACAATGCCGACGCGGCCCTGGGCGGAGGGCTTGGCCTTGACGATGACCCGTGGGTTGCTTTCGTACTGGCGCAGCTCGGGGTGCGCGACCAGGATGCCGCGCAGCATGTCTTCGACCACTTGGTCGGGATCGTTGATGACTCGATTCATAACGCGGGTTCCTGTGTTCTTGTTCTAAGGGGCGACACCCTTCCATTGTGGGAGCAGGCAAGCCAGCTCCCACAGGGTTTTGTGTTGTTACTGAGATCAGGGTTCGAGCACAACCTTCAGCGATTTATCGCCGCGTTCCATCACTGCAAAGGCTTCCTTGAAGTCCGCCAGCGCAAACTTGTGGGTCACCACGTCGCGCATATCGATCTTGCGGTTGCCGATAAAGTCTATGGCCCTTGGGTACATATACGGCCCCAGGTGCGAGCCGAGGATATCCAGCTCCTTGCGGTCACCGATGATCGACCAATCCACCGTGGCCTCGTCATTGAACACGCTGAATTCCACAAAGCGTCCCAGCTTGCGCAGCATCGCCAGGCCTTGGTTCACCGCCTTGTGATGCCCGGTCGCCTCGATATAAATGTCGCAGCCGTAGCCATCGGTGATTTCGCGGATCTTCGCCAACACATCCACCTCGGCCGGGTTCCACACTTCATCGGCGCCCAGGCGCAGGGCGAGGGCGGCGCGTTCGGGTTTCATGTCCAGCACGATGAGTTTTTTCGGGTTGCGCAACCGCACCGCGCCGATGATGCCCAGGCCCAGGGTGCCGGCGCCGGCGACCACCACGATATCGTCATGGTCGACGTTGGCGCGTTCCGCCGCGTGTAGCGAGCAGGCCAGGGGTTCGATCAGGATCGCTTCATCGGGGGCGATGGATTCCGGCACTTTGTGGATGATGCCTTCCTTGGTGAAGATCATGTATTGCGCCATGGCGCCCTGCACATTGTTCTGGAAGCCATACAGGTCGTGCTTCTGGCACATCCAATACTGGCCGTGGTTGCAAAAGCGGCAGCCCCAGCATGGCACGATCTGCTCGGAGATCACCCGGTCGCCCACGGCCACGCCGCGTTTCTCGGCGCCTGGGCCAAGGGCGACTACGCGGCACACGAACTCATGCCCGGGGATCATCGGCGGCTTCACGTAGCGCGGTTGCTCGGCATCGCCCCAAAACGACGGCGCGCCGCGATAGGTCTTGATATCGCCCATACAAATGCCGCACAGCTCGACTTTGGTCAGGATCTCGTCGGGGCCGGGCGTGGGCACGTCGACGGTTTCCAGACGGTAATCTTCCGGGCCGTGGCAGACCACAGCCTGCATGGTTTTCGGGATGCTCGGGGCGAGTTGTTCAGGTGTGCGTTCGGTGACGGTGGACATGACAAAACCTCACGACATAACGATGAATTACTGAATGCTGTAGCCGCCGTCGATCACCATGTTGGCACCGGTGATCATCTGTGCGGCGTCGCTGAGCAGGTACAGCGCCAGCCCGGCGATTTCTTCCGGCTGGGCAAAGCGACCTGCCGGAATCTGCAATTTGGCCCGCTCACCCACCTCGCCCGCCCAGGCTTTTTTGCCCAGGGCGGTTTCGACGATGGTCGGAGAGATGGCGTTGACGTTGATCTGCGGCGCCCACTCCATGGCCAATACCTTGGTCATGCCGACGATGGCGGCCTTGCTGGCGCAGTAGGCGACGTGACGGTCCAGGCCAATCACGGCAGCCTGGGACGCCAGGTTGACGATGCGCCCGCTGCCCTGGGCGATCATGTGCCTGGCGCAGGCCTGAGCCATGAAAAAACTGGCCTTGAGGTTGATGTCCAGGGTGGTGTCCCAGGCGCTTTCGCTGACCTCGATGGCCTTGTCCAGCAGCACCACGCCTGCACTGTTGATCAGGTAATCCAGGCGCTGGAAATGCGCGAACACCTTGTCGACGGTCGGTTGTATCTGGTCGATCCTCCCGAGGTCGACGGCAATGCCAAGGTGCCCGGCACCCAGGCTGGCGGCCACCTCGACCACGGCCGGGTCGCGGTCCAGCAGCGCCACCCTTGCGCCGCGTTCCGCCAGCAAGGTGGCGCAGGCCAGGCCGATGCCGGCGGCGCCACCGGTGATCACCGCGCAACGGCCGCTGAGGTCGAAGGCTTGGTTCCAGAAACCAGACATGAATGACTCCTCGTTCTCACGCTCTGCGTGGGAATGCCGCGTGGAACGCTCTGCGTTCCGATGTTAAGTGACGCGGAGCGTCACGGGATGCGTTCCCACGCGGAGCGTGGGAACGATCAAACTACTTACCGCCGCTGACTTGCTTGTACAGCGCATCCGCATTGGCATTGGTCACCGGCACCCAGGGCAGGATGTAGTTCTTGGCTGTGCCGTCGGCCCATTTCACGTCCTTGGCGTAGCGCTCCCAGATCACCGATTGCGGCTTGTAGTCCTCGCCTGCCAGGGCGCGCAGGGCCACGTCCAGTGCGCCTTGGGATTGGGCCTGGGCATCCTGGAGGAAGGTGGTGACTTCGTCCTTTTTCGCCGCCTGGATCGCATCCGGCATGCCGTCGATAGAGGTCACGGGCACATCCTTGGCGGTGAGGCCATGGGACTTCAGCGCCTGCACGGCGCCCAGGGCCATGTCGTCATTCTGGGCGATCACGCCATTGATGCCCTTGGGGTGGGCGTTGAGCCAGTCTTCGGTGAGCGTCATGGCCTGGGCGCGGTCCCAGTTGGCGGTTTTCTTTTCGATGATCTTGATGTCCGGGTGTTTGCCCAGCACTTCCAGCTCGCCTTTTTCCCGGTCGATCTGCGCCGACTGGCCAATCGGGCCCTGGATGATCACCACATTGCCTTTGCCATTGAGCTTGTCGACCATGGCCTGGGCCTGCAGGCGGCCGCCTTCCACGTCGTCGTTACCCACATACGGCACGCTGGCATCGGCTACTTTCGTATTGGAGGCGATGACCACCACGTCGTTGCTCATGGCGGCCTTGACGGTACCGACGCCGGCCTTGGTATCAATCGGTACGAACAGAATCGCGTCGTAGCGTTGGGTCACCATGTTTTCGATCTGGTTGTTCTGGGTCAGGGCGTCGTAGTTGCCGTCGAACACGGTCAACTGCACGGTGCCATCCTTGACGGCCGGATGTTCCTTGAGCTCGCGGACCCAGTTCTGCATGAACTGACCCTTGAGGCCATAGACGGCTGCGCCGATCTTGTAGGTCTTGCCGTCGGCGGCCAGGGCGATACTGCTGGCGAGCAGGGAGAGGGCCGCCGCAGCGGCCAGGGTGGTACCCAGTTTCATAAGTAGAACTCCAGTTATTGTTATGGGTCGTTCTTCAGCGTTTCTTCTTGCGCCACACGTCGATCAGTACTGCAAACACGATGATCAGGCCCTTGGCGACCTGCTGGTAATAGGAGGACACGCCGAGCAGGTTCAGGCCGTTGTTGATCACGCCGATCAACAGTGCCCCGAACAAGGTGCCGACAATGCTGCCGGTACCGCCGGACAAACTGGTGCCACCGATCACCACCGCGGCAATCGCGTCCAACTCATAGGAAACCCCGGCCTGGGGCAGGGCAGAGGTGGTGCGTGCCGACAGCACCACGCCGGCCAACCCGGCGAGCAGGCCCGAGACCACGTAGACCGAGAACATCACCTTGCGCACGCCAATGCCCGATGTGCGCGCGCTTTTTTCATTGCCGCCCACCGCGTACACATAACGGCCGTAGGTGGTGTAGCGCAGCACCATCCAGAAAATAAGCGCGACCACGGCGAAGATGATGATCGGCACGCCCACCGGGCCGACCTTGCCGATGCCCAGGGCCAGGTAGGCGTCGGGCAGGTCGGTGATCGGGCTGCCGTCGTTGAGAATAAAGGTCATGCCCCGGGCGATGCTGAGCATGCCGAGGGTGGCCACGAACGGCGGGATCGACAGGTTGGCGATCATGAAACCATTGACCACCCCGAGCATCGCGCCGGCAAACATCCCCGCGCTGACCGCCGCCAACAGGCCATAACCCTGGGTGGCGACCATGGCGCTGCACAACCCGGCGAACGCCAGGATCGACCCCACCGACAGGTCGATGCCCTTGGTCAGGATCACATAGGTCATGCCCACGGCGAGAATGCCGTTGATGGAGGTCTGGCGCAGGATGTCCATCCAGTTGCGCCAGGTCATGAAGTATTCGCTGGAAAACGCCATCACCACGCACAGCAGGATAAACACCAGCGGCAGGCCGAAGCGGTCGAGGGACAGGCGCAAGCGGTTGCGCGGCGCGGCAGTAACGGGAGCAACGATGGTTTTGGCATTCATGAGGCAAGACTCAACAAGGCTTCCTGGGAAAGGGCGGTGTCGGTGCTGATAGTGACCAGCCGGCCGCCTTTGAAGACGGCGATGCGGTCGCTCAAGTGCAGCAGTTCCGGTGCTTCCGACGACACCACAATGGCTGCGCCACCGGCGCGCACGAACTGGTCGAGCAGGTGGTAGATCTCCTGTTTGGCGCCTTCGTCGATGCCGCGGGTGGGTTCATCGCAGAGCAGGCATACCGGCTCGGTGGACAGGCATTTGGCGAGCACCACCTTTTGCTGGTTGCCGCCGCTCATTGATGCTACCGGCAGCTCCAGGGAGCTGGTCTTGATCTGCAAGCGCTTGACCATCTCCTCGGCCAGTTGCGCTTCTTTACGTGCGTTGATCAGCGACCAACTCGACAAGCGCTTATAGGCCGACAGTGCAATGTTCGACAGGATGCTGCCGGTCAGCACCAGGCCGCTGTCCTTGCGGTCTTCGGTAACCAGCGACATGCCGGCGTCGATGGTCGCCTTGGGCTGCCCGATGGGCATGGGCTTGCCTTGCAAGGTAACGCTGCCGGAATCCGCCACGGTCAAGCCGTAGATGCAATTGAGGAATTCACTGCGCCCGGAGCCCATCAACCCATAAATGCCGAGAATCTCGCCACGGCGCAGCTGCAGGCTGATGTCGTGGAACTCACCGTTGCGGCTCAGGTTGTCGACTTGCAGGCAGGTGCTGGCCGCACATTCGCGGCCCGCTTTGTGGTCGATGCGCGTCAGTTCCTGGCCGACAATGCCGCGCACCAGGTGGTCGCGGTCGATATCGGCCATGCGCCCGCTTTCCACAAAGGCGCCATCACGGAAGATGCTGTAGTCATCGGCGATCTGCGCCAGTTCGCTCAGTCGATGGGACACGTACACGATGCCGGCACCGCGCGCGGTAAGGCGGCGAATCGCCTTGAACAGGGTTTCGGCCTCGCGCTCGCCGATGGCTGAGGTGGGCTCGTCCATGATCATCACCTGGCAGTCATGGCTGAACGCCTTGGCGATTTCCACCAATTGCATCTGCGCCACGCTCAAGCGGTGCATGGGGCTGGTGGCGTCGACGTCGAACTCCAGGCTTTCGAGCAGTTCGCGGGTGCGGCGGTTGTGGGCCTTGCTGTCGACGATGCAACCGGCGCGGCGCGGTTCGCGGCCCAGCCAGATGTTTTCAGCGACGGTCATGTAGGGGATGGGTTCGAGCTCCTGGGTGATCATTGCGATCCCCGCGGCCAGGGCTTCACTCGGGCGATTGAACTGCACCGGTGCGCCGTTGAGCAGAATGCTGCCGGCGTCACGCTGGGTGATGCCCATCAGGATGCTCAAGAAGGTTGACTTGCCGGCACCGTTGCCGCCGCACAGGGCGTGGACGCTGCCGGCGCGCAGAGAAAGGCGCCCGTCGCGCAGGGCTGGTACCCCGGCGTAAGCCTTGGCGACGTGTTCAGCCTGGAGCAGTAATGGCGTGGCCATCGGCGTGTCCTCGTGCTGTGAATTCTTATTAGGTCGCACAGTCATGTTTCGCTGTGATCATATGTGTATCAAATGAAATTCTGATCAGTCAATCTCTTTCACTTAAAAGGTGTGATTCTCATCTTTGACGCGTTTATTGCCTTGCTATAGGGCTTTGACTGGCAGGTCAGTTAAATCTCGCTTGACAGTAAGGGGTGAATGCTTGCGAAATGAGTGAGAGATATTTCACTAAGTGATCATTTGATCAGTGGAGTTTGGCGCCATGAACACACCTTTCCCGGTGGCTATCGGATGTGATGAAGCGGGTTTTGAGCTCAAAGAGTTGTTGAAGCGCCATATCGAGGCGTTGGGGTACCCGGTCACCGACTTCGGTACGCATTCAACGGCGCCGGTGCTGTACCCGGACATCGCTCTGGCCGTGGCCACCGCCATCAATGCCGGGCAACAGCGCCTCGGCGTGCTGGTATGCGGCACCGGCATAGGCATGGCCATCTCGGCCAACAAAGTTCTGGGCATCCGTGCGGCCCAGGCCCATGACACCTACTCTGCGGAGCGGGCGCGCAAGAGCAACGATGCGCAAATCCTCTCCATCGGTGCGCGGGTCATCGGTGCGGAGTTGGCCAAAAGCATCGTCAGTGCGTTTTTGGCCTCGGAGTTCGAAGCGGCGCGGTCCGGGGCCAAGGTCGAACGCATCAATGCGATCGAGCGCGATGGGCATCAGTAGTGGACGGCGCGGGGCAAGAGTCGGGAGAATGCGCCTTTGACGCCGAAACGGAAGCCCGTCCCCATGAGTGACAGTACCCAGCGCATGGCCAGTGATATCGATCAGATGACCGAAGTGGCGATGCTCTATTACCTTGAGAACGTCACTCAGGAGGCCATTGCCAAGCGCTTTGACCTGTCGCGGGCCAAAGTCAGCCGCCTGCTCAAGCGTGCTCGGGATGAAGGGATCGTCGAGGTGCGCGTATTGCAGCATCCGGCGATGAACAACGAGCTGGAGCGGGCGCTGGTGGAGCGCTTCAAGCTCGACCGCGCCTTGATCGCAGTCGACCACAGCGACCCCGACACCCAGCGCTCGGCGGTCGCCAGCCTGGTCGCCAACTACCTCAACAAGACCCTGAGTGATGGGATGATCGTTGCCGTGGGCATGGGGCGTAACGTCGGCGCGGTGGCCGATAACGTGTTTCTGCCGGTGACCCGCAACTGCACTTTCGTGTGTGCCATCGGCGGTTCGCTCAAGGCCGGCGAATACATGAACCCTGACCACATCTGCCGACGCCTGGCCCTGCGCTTTGGTGGCGAAAGTGAAAGCCTGTACGCCCCGGCGCTGGTGGCCAACCCGGAACTGCGCGGGGTGCTGATCAACAACGACACGGTGCGTTCGACTCTTGACCGCGCCCGCCGTGCCGATATCGCCCTGATCGGCATCGGCGACATGAGCGAGAACAGCAACATGGTGCGCATGGGCTGGTTCTCGCCCCAGGAAATCGCCCAGGCGCGGTTGTCTGGCACCGTGGGCGACATGATGGGCTATGACTTTATCGACATTCACGGCCAGCCGGCGGTCAACGCCATCCAGGGGCGCGTGATCGGGTTGACGGTGCAGGAGCTGTTTCGCATCCCGGATGTGGTGGCGATTGCCAGCGAGAACACCAAGGCGGCGGCGACCTTGGGGGCGTTGCGTTCGGGGGTGATCAATACGCTGGCGACCACCGTCACCAATGCCCACACCATCCTGGCGCTGGACGATGCCACTCGTAAAACCTGATACAGATCGTTCCCACGCTCCAGCGTGGGAACGCATCCTGTGACGCTCCGCGTCATCCTTGCGCGGGTGGGACGCGGAGCGTCACAGGCGGCATTCCCACGCAGAGCGTGGGAACGATCATGCATCGAGGTGCCGGCATCGCAGGCCAGCTCCCACAAGAGTTGCTGTGCTTCTGATGGGGGGTTTACAGGTTTTGTAATAGTTTTGCGTTGTGGGAAATTTGTATTTCGAATGTAGGATTCAAGTCCTTTTGTCATTTCAGGACTTGCATGAACACCCTCTCGGAGCCTCCCAGTCGTCTTTCCCCAAGACAACCGCTGTCGCTGTTCCCGCTGAAGCACCCCGTATTCCGTCAACTAACCTTGTCCCGGTCGCATGACCGCACTTTGCCGTGCCCGGCGTTCTGAACACTTTAAAGACAGAGAATTTATAAATGGAATGGTTAGCGGATCCTACGGCCTGGCTCGGCCTTGCGACCTTGATTGTGCTGGAACTGGTGCTGGGTATCGACAACCTGGTGTTTATCGCGATCCTGGCGGACAAGTTGCCGCCGGAGCAGCGTGACCGTGCACGTTTGATCGGTTTATCCCTGGCGCTGCTGATGCGCCTGGGCCTGTTGGCGAGTATTTCCTGGTTGGTGACCCTGACCCAGCCGCTGTTCGAGGTGTTCGACAAGAGCTTCTCCGGCCGTGATCTGATCATGCTGTTTGGTGGTGTGTTCCTGTTGTTCAAGGCCACCATGGAATTGCATGAGCGCCTTGAAGGCCATGTGGCGCAGCACAAGGGCAGTGTGGCTTACGCAATGTTCTGGCCTATTGTCGCGCAGATCGTGGTGCTGGATGCGGTGTTCTCCCTCGACGCGGTGATTACCGCCGTGGGCATGGTTGACGAGCTGGCGGTGATGATGATCGCCGTGATCGTGTCCATCGGCCTGATGATCGTGGCGAGCAAGCCGCTGACCCGTTTCGTCAATGCGCACCCCACCGTGATCATGCTGTGCCTGGGCTTCCTGATGATGATCGGTTTCGCCCTGACCGCCGAAGGCCTGGGCTTCCATATTCCCAAGGGCTACTTGTACGCGGCCATTGGCTTCTCGATTCTGATCGAGGTGTTCAACCAGATCGCCCGAGCCCGTCGCAAAAAATCGGCACAGGGTGTGTTGCCGGTGCGTGAGCGTACCGCCCATGCGGTGATGCGCTTGTTGGGCGGCCGCAGCCTGGCGGTGGAAGAGGTGGGTGAAGAGGTAGCCGACCTGCTGGGCGAGCCGGATGCTGCGCAGGGTCCGCTGTTTGACCGGCGCGAACGGGTGATGATCAGCGGTGTGCTGCAACTGGCCGAGCGGCCGATTCGCACCCTGATGACCCCAAGGGCCAAGGTTGATTGCATCGACCTGGCGGACGACCCCGAGACGATCCGTCTGAAACTGATGCACTCGTCCTACTCGCGTCTGCCGTTGATCCGTAACGGTGCGGTGGATGAGCCCCTGGGTTTTGTGCACAAGAAGGAGTTACTCAAGGAGTACCTGGCGGGCAACGAGCCGAACCTGGAACACCTGGCGCGTCGGGCGATCAACCTGCTGGACAGTTTTTCGATCCTCAATGCCCTCGAGCAGATGCGCCAGGAGTCCACTCACATCGCTTTCGTGATCAACGAATTCGGCGACTTCATGGGCGTATTGAGCATGACGGATATTCTGGAATCCATCGCCGGTGAATTGCCCGATGCCAGCGAAATCGAAGGACCCGATATTGTCGAGCAAGGCGATGGCTTCCGTGCCAATGGCGCATTGAACCTCAACCTGGTGCGTCAACGCACGGGCTTCAAGGCGGTGACGACCGAGGATTATCAAACCCTGGCAGGTTTGGTGATGAGCCTGCTTGACCGCCTGCCGGTGGTGGGCGATAGCCTGGAACATGAAGGCTGGCGTTTGACCGTGGCTGAAGTGGAGGAGCGTCGAGTGACGCAAGTGCACTTGCACCCTTGCTCAGGTCATAACGGCTGAAGATGTTCTTCACGTACTGCTCTTGTTCTTCAAGGGGGCCCAAACCTTTGTGTTTTTCCACCAGGGCGCCCTTGCGATAGATCAGCAGCGTCGGGGTGCCTGACACGTCAGGGTGCCTCGGCGTATGGGCGCAATCGAGTACCAGGCTCACGACCCAGGGATGCTGCCAGGCGTGCTGTTCGAACACGGAGCCTGCCTGCGCGCAAGCGGGGCAGTGCTCTGATACAAACAGGAGGAACACCGGGCGCGGTGTATTCAGTACGCGTTCGAACGCTGTGACGCTGGAAATGATGCGGGTGGCCATTCCCATGGTGATCTCCCTTCAAGCCGCGTGGGTGTTTGCCAACGCTAAGCCCGTGGCTTATCACCGTCTACTGTCAATCTTCACAGGTCTGCCTCGCGCTCTATGCGCTCCCTGGCCTTGCGGGCCTGGCTCGCGCACTTCTCGTATTCCTCATTGTCACGGGAGGCCTTGGCCCGGCGATAGCCATGGTGATTCTGGGCGGTGTAGTCGGTACTGAAGGCTTCCTTGAGTTTCTGCAGTTCTTCCTTGCATTCACGACGGTCGCTACTGGCCAGGGCGTTGCCAGCCACCCCGAGCAGAAGCACGGGCAAGATATATCGCAGTTTCATCAGTCAGGGTTCCATGTAAGGGCGAGCAAGCACGCTCTTAGAGGTTAGCCCAGGCGTTCGGTATTGGTGCGCAGTAACAGGGTTTGAGGTCTTGCGTAGCAAAGCGTTTGTACTCACAGGCAGGCGCCGTATTCCCGTCAGGCCGCTATCTGACTGATCCATAAGGCATTTGTGGGACGCATGTCTTTCCATGAGCACCTATGGCACACTTTCTGCTGTCTATTCCGTTGTTACATACCAAGTTCCGGTATAGCGGAATACACCCTCCCTGGAGTGCTTGTCATGCATCACCGACCTTCCGTATTCAAAGCGTGTGTTTTTCTCGTCGCTGCATCGGCTTCCCTCGCCAGCGTGGTGCAGGCGGCGGACAGCAAGCTCGATGATGTGCTCAAGCGTGGGCACTTGATCGTAGGTACAGGCAGTACCAATGCGCCGTGGCACTTCCAGGGAGCGGATGGCAAATTGCAGGGGTTTGATATCGACATCGGCCGCATCGTGGCCAAAGGCTTGTTCAATGACCCGAGCAAGGTGGAGTTTGTGGTGCAGTCGTCCGATGCACGTATTCCCAACCTGCTCACCGACAAGGTCGACATGAGCTGCCAGTTCATCACCGTTACCGCCAGCCGTGCGCAGCAGGTGGCCTTCACCCTGCCGTACTACCGGGAAGGCGTCGGCCTGCTGCTGCCCAACAACAGCAAGTACAAGGAAATCGAAGATCTCCAAGCCGCAGGTGATGACGTTACCGTGGCAGTGCTGCAAAACGTATACGCCGAAGAGTTGGTGCACCAGGCGCTGCCCAAGGCCAAGGTCGACCAGTACGACAGTGTCGACTTGATGTACCAGGCCGTGAACTCAGGCCGCGCCGATGCCGCCGCCACCGATCAGTCCTCGGTCAAATACCTGATGGTGCAGAACCCTGGCCGCTACCGCAGCCCCACCTACGCCTGGAGCCCGCAAACCTATGCCTGTGCGGTCAAGCGCGGCGACCAGGACTGGCTGAATTTCGTCAACACCGCGCTGCACGAAGCCATGACCGGTGTGGAATTCCCCAGCTACAAAGCCTCGTTCAAGCAGTGGTTCGGCGTGGACCTGCCAGAACCGGCGATTGGTTTTCCCGTGGAATTCAAGTGACCCGCAACAACAGGGGCGTGCTTGAACACGCCCCCTTCAGGTGCTGCTGACCATGAACTATCAGTTGAACTTTGCCGCCGTCTGGCGTGATTTCGACACCTTGCTGGCGGGGCTCGGCCTGGGGCTGCAGTTGGCGTTGCTGTCGATCGCCATCGGCTGCGTGATCGGCCTGTTGATGGCGTTTGCCATGCTTTCCAGGCACCGCGCGTTGCGTATTATTGCCTCGGTGTATGTGACGGTGGTGCGCAACACCCCCATCCTGGTGTTGATCCTGTTGATCTACTTCGCCTTGCCCTCCCTGGGCATTCGGCTGGATAAGATTCCCTCGTTCATCATCACCCTGTCGCTGTATGCCGGCGCCTATCTCACCGAGGTATTCCGTGCAGGCCTGGTGAATATTCCCAAGGGCTTGCGGGAAGCCGGCCTGGCCATCGGCCTGGGGGAGTGGCGGATTCGCGCTTACATCACCGTGCCGGTGATGCTGCGCAACGTGTTGCCGGCACTCTCGAACAACTTCATCTCGCTGTTCAAGGACACCTCCCTGGCCGCCGCGATCGCGGTGCCGGAGCTGACCTATTACGCCCGCAAGATCAACGTCGAAAGCTACCGGGTGATTGAAACCTGGCTGGTCACGACCGCGCTCTACGTGGCTGCCTGTTACCTGATTGCCATGCTGCTCCGTTACCTGGAACAGCGTTTGGCTATCCGTCGTTAAGGAAGGGTCCCATGTACGAATCCCCCAATTGGCTGCATGAATTGTGGATCGCCCGCGAGACTCTTTGGGCTGGCTTCCAGGCCAGCGTGGCGGTCTCGGCGCTGGCGATTGTCTTTGGCACCCTGATCGGCATCGTCGCCGGGTTGATCCTGACCTATGGCAAGTTCTGGATGCGTGCGCCGTTCCGCCTGTATGTCGATTTGATCCGTGGCACGCCGGTGTTTGTGCTGGTATTGGCATGTTTCTACATGCTGCCGGCCCTTGGCTGGCAAATCAGTGCGTTCCAGGCCGGTGCGGTCGGGCTCACCTTGTTCTGTGGCTCCCATGTATCGGAAATCGTGCGCGGCGCGCTGCAAGCCATTCCCCGTGGGCAAATGGAAGCGGGCAAGGCGATTGGCCTGACGTTTTATCAGTCCCTGGGCTACGTGTTGTTGCCCCAGGCGCTGCGGCAGATTTTGCCGACTTGGGTCAATTCCTCCACGGAAATTGTCAAGGCTTCCACCTTGCTGTCGGTGATCGGCGTGGCCGAATTGCTGCTCAGTACTCAGCAGGTGATCGCGCGCACCTTCATGACCCTGGAGTTCTACCTGTTCGCCGGTTTTCTGTTCTTTGTCATCAACTACGCCATCGAATTATTCGGGCGCTACATTGAAAAACGGGTGGCCTTGCCATGAACCAAGCTCAAACCAACCCAGCGCTGCTGGACATTCGTGGCCTGCGTAAACAATACGGCCAGGTGGAAGTGCTCAAGGGCGTCGACCTGTCCATGCAGCGCGGCAATGTGGTGACGTTGATCGGCTCCAGCGGCTCGGGCAAGACCACCTTGCTGCGCTGCGTGAACCTGCTGGAAGAGTTCCAGGGCGGGCAGATCACCCTGGATGGCGAGTCCATCGGCTACAGCGATGTCGGCGGCAAGCGTGTACGCCACCCGGAGCGAGTGATCGCCCAGCACCGCGCAATGACCGGCATGGCGTTCCAGCAATTCAACCTGTTCCCGCACCTGACCGCGCTGCAGAACGTCACCCTCGGCTTGCTCAAGGTCAAGAAAATGGGCAAGGATGAAGCGGTGGCGCTGGCCGAAAAATGGCTGGACCGCGTCGGCCTGCTGGAGCGCCGCAACCACTTTCCTGGCCAATTGTCCGGCGGCCAGCAACAGCGCGTGGCCATTGCCCGGGCCATTGCCATGAACCCCAGCCTGATGCTGTTCGACGAAGTCACCTCGGCCCTCGACCCGGAGTTGGTGGGCGAAGTGCTCAGCGTGATCAAGGGGTTGGCGGAGGAGGGCATGACCATGTTGTTGGTCACCCACGAGATGCGCTTTGCCTATGAGGTCTCGGACCAGATCGTCTTCATGAACCAGGGCCGCATTGAAGAGCAGGGCAGTGCGAAGGACATCTTCGAGCGGCCGCAGTCGCCGCGACTGGCAGAATTTCTCAAGAACATTCGTTTTTAACAAGGAGCAACTTTATGAGCATTACTCGTTACGGCACCGGCAGCACCGCAGGTGGCGGCCAGCCACGTCCGTTCGCCCGCGCGGTGGAAGCCGATGGCTGGCTGTACGTGTCGGGCCAGGTGCCTGCGGTGGACGGTGAAATCATCAGTGGCGGCATCATCGAGCAAACCCGCCAGACGATGCGCAACGTGGTGGCGATCCTCGAAGAAGCCGGCTACGAACTCAAGGATGTGGTGCGGGTGGGCGTATGGTTGGAAGACCCACGGGACTTCTGGAGTTTCAACAAGGTATTCGGCGAATACTTCACCCCGGAACACGCCCCGGCGCGCGCCTGCGTGCAGGCCAATATGATGGTCGATTGCAAGGTCGAGATCGATTGCGTGGCCTACAAGAAAAAGGCCTAACTGATCATTCCCACGCTCTGCGTGGGAATACCGCCTTGGACGCACTGCGTCCGCGCATGTGACGCAAAGCGTCACCGCATGCATTCCCACGCAGAGCGTGGGAACGATCATCTGGAACGGGACCGAGTACTGCCATGACCGAAGACACCATCAAACGCCGCGCCAAAGGCCTGGACCGTGCGTTCGATATCCTCGATTTTCTCAAGGAAATCGGCCAACCCCTGCGCCCGAATGATATTGCCAGCGGCATTGGCAGCCCCAAATCCACGGTCTACGAACTGGTGGCGTCGTTGCTGGAGCGGCGCATCCTGGAGACCGTGGGCAAGGACGGCCACGTGTATCTGGGGCGCCAGCTGTATTTCCTCGGCCAGGCACACTTGCGTCACTTCGACCTGACCCGCGAGGCCGACCACGCCTTGCAGGAGATCGTCAGCCAGACCCACGAAACCGCGCAGATGTGCCTGCTCAACGGCCGCAAATACACGGTGGCGCTGATGCGCGAGGGCCAGCGGCATTTCCGTATTTCTTCGGACATAGGTGAAAACGCGCCCATTCCGTGGACTGCCTCGGGACGCTTGTTGCTGGGGCATTTGAGCGATCAGCAGATCGTCGACCTGATCGATCCCGACGATTTCATCCTGCCGGATGGCCTGCGCCTGCCGCTGGACACCTTTCTGGCGCAGATTCGCCAGGCCAGCCTGGATGGGTTCTTCTCCTTCGACAGTGTGGCCGACACCTTCACCCACTGCTTTGCCGCCCCGGTGCGCGATGCCCAGGGCATCAGCATCGCGACCCTGTGCATCGTCGCCCCCCGGGCTGATGCGAGCAAAAACTACCACGACTATCGCCGGGTACTGATCGACAGTGCCAACAGCCTGGCCCGGCGCATCAACGAATAGGAGTTTTCCATGTCTGCCCTCAATGCCGTTGAAAAAGGTGCCGCCGCCGTCGGTGCCCATTTGGTTCGCGATGTCAGCCTGCCGGCCCTGGTGCTGCACCGTGACGCCCTGGAACATAACATCCGCTGGATGCAGGACTTTGTCCGCAGCAGCGGCGCCGAGCTGGCGCCCCACGGCAAGACCAGCATGATGCCCGCGCTGTTCCAGCGCCAGATCGCCGCCGGTGCCTGGGGCATCACCCTGGCTACCGCCGTGCAGACCCGCGCCGCCTACGCCAGCGGCGTGCGTCGCGTGCTGATGGCCAACCAACTGGTGGGCGCGGCGAACATGGCCTTGATCGCAGACCTGCTGGCCGACAAGGATTTTGACTTCCATTGTATGGTCGATCACCCGGACAACGTCGCCGACCTGGGCCTGTTCTTCGCCGCCCGTGGCCAGCGCCTCAACGTGATGATCGAGTACGGCGTGGTCGGTGGCCGGTGCGGCTGCCGCAGCGAGCAGCAAGTGCGCGACCTGGCCAAGGCGATCCAGGCCCAGCCGGCATTGGCCCTCACCGGTATCGAGGGTTACGAAGGCGTGATCCACGGCGAGCACGCCATCAGCGGTATCCGCGCCTTCGCCGCCAGCCTGGTGAGCCTGGCGGTGGAACTGCAAGACAGCGGCCTGTTCGACCTGCCCAAGCCGATCATCACCGCATCGGGCTCGGCCTGGTACGACCTGATCGCCGAGTCGTTCGAAACGCAAAACGCCGCCGGCCGTTTCCTCAGCGTGTTGCGCCCTGGCAGTTACGTGGCCCACGACCATGGCATCTATAAAGAGGCGCAGTGCTGCGTACTCGAACGCCGCAGCGACCTCAACGAGGGCCTGCGCCCGGCAATGGAAGTCTGGGCGCATGTGCAGTCGCTGCCGGAGCCTGGTTTTGCGGTGGTTGCCCTGGGCAAGCGCGACGTGGCCTACGACGCCGGTTTGCCAGTGCCGCTCAAGCGCTACAGGGCCGGGATCGTGCCGGCGCAAGGTGATGATGTGAGCGGGTGCAAGGTCACGGCGGTAATGGACCAGCATGCGTTCATGACCGTGGCGCCGGAGGTTGAATTGCGTATTGGCGACATCATTTCCTTTGGTACGTCCCACCCTTGCCTGACCTTTGATAAATGGCAGGTGGGGTGCCTGGTGGATGAGCAGTTGCAGGTGGTTGAGTCTCTGCGTACCAGCTTCTAGACCGAGTCGCGGCTATCGCAGCGATGCGGCGACCCGACAAGCCAGCTCCCACAGTGACCGCGTTTTAACTGAAGGAATGCAGTCGAATGTGGGAGTCGGGCTTGCCCGCGATGGGGCCCTCCAGCACACCTGAGAACTTTGCCATGAACACCCACCCCCGCATCGCCCTCATCGGCGAATGCATGATCGAACTGCAACACCGCGCCGACGGCAGCCTGCACCAGAGCTTCGGCGGCGACACCCTGAACACTGCGGTGTACCTGCGTCGCGAGCTGGGCGATGCCGGCAGCGTTGACTACGTCACCGCCCTGGGCGATGACAGCTTCAGCGATGCCATGTGTGATCATTGGCACGCCGAAGGCCTTGGCCTGGACAGGGTCCAGCGTCTGCCTGGGCGCCTGCCGGGCTTGTATTGCATCCAGACCGACGCCCAGGGCGAACGTAAATTCCTCTACTGGCGCAACGAGGCGGCCGTGCGCGACTGCTTCACCACGCCTGCCGCCGAGCCGGTCCTGGCGGCATTGCCGGGCTATGACGTGGTGTATTTCAGTGGCATTACCCTGGCGGTGCTGGGAGACATCGGGCGTGAGCGCTTACTGCAGGCGCTGATCGAAGCCCGCCAGCGTGGCGCCAAGGTGGTGTTCGATAACAACTACCGGCCCCGGCTGTGGGCCGATGTGCAAACGGCCCGTGAGGCGTATCGCAGGGTGTTGGCCGCAGTGGACATTGCCTTGCTCACCGAGGATGACGAGCGCGCGTTGTTTGGCTATGAGGATAGCGAGCAGGTGTTTGCGGCGTATCCCTCGATTGCAGAAGTGGTGCTCAAGCGGGGAGCGGATGCGTGCCTGATTCGTTGCGCGGGCGAGCGCTTTGCGGTGCCGTCGTTGAAAGTGGAGAAGGTGGTGGACACCACGGCGGCGGGGGATTCGTTCAGTGCGGCGTATTTGGCCTCTCGGCTCAAGGGTGGCTCGCCCCAAGACGCCGCACTGGCGGGGCATCGGTTGGCAAGCCGGGTGATTCAGGTGCCCGGGGCGCTGATACCGAGATGATCACTGATCGTTCCCACGCTCTGCGTGGGAGCGCAGCCCGGGACGTTCTGCGTCCCAGAAGCGGACGCAGAGCGTCCAGTGAGGCATTCCCACGCAGAGCGTGGGAACGATCGGAGGTAGCCGTATCAATCCCGGTAAAACACCTGCACCAGGTGATACCCAAACTTGCTCTTGATCGGCCCATGCACCACCTTCACCGGTTTCTTGAAGATCACCGCATCAATCGCCCCCACCATCTGCCCGGGCCGCACTTCGCCCAGGTCACCACCGCGTTTGCCCGACGGGCAGGTGGAGTACTTCTTGGCCAGCACATCAAAGGCTTCGCCCTTGGCAATGCGCTGCTTGAGTTGTTCGGCTTCTTCGCTGGTTTTCACCAGGATATGACGGGCTTGGGCTTTCATGGGGCTCTACCAGCTGTGCGACGGCGCGCGATTATGCCTGAACTCAGGCCTCGACGCCGATCATGCTACGGATTTTGTTGGCCAACAGGTCAATGGAAAAAGGCTTGGCGACCATGTCCATGCCGTCCTCCAGGAACCCCTGGCGCTCGGCGGCTTTCTCGGCATAACCGGTCATGAACAGCACGCGCAGGCCGGGACGATGCTGACGGGCGATTTCCGCCAGTTGTCGGCCGTTCATGCCGGGCAAGCCAACGTCGGTCACCAGCAAGTCCACACGCAAATCCGACTCCAGCAACGGCAGCGCCGCACGGGCATCCGCCGCCTGGTGCGCGGTGTAGCCCAGTTCGTCGAGCACATTGACCACCAGCATGCGCACCGCCGGGTCGTCCTCGACCACCACCACCGCTTCACCGGCCAGGGCCACGGGCGCTTCGGTCAGGCTGGCGGGCAGGCTGCTTTCCAGCGCCGTGCCATACAAACGCGGCAGGTACAGGCGCACGCAGGTGCCCTGGCCCGGTTCGCTCTGGATGGTCACGTGGCCGCCGGATTGCTGGGCAAAGCCGTAGATCATCGACAACCCAAGGCCAGTGCCTTGGCCGATGGGCTTGGTGGTAAAGAACGGGTCGAACGCCTTGGCGAGGATTTTCGGCGCCATGCCGCTGCCGTTGTCGCTCACACCAAGCATCACATAGTCGCCGGCCTTGACCGGTTCCAGGGTGGTGATGTCGGTGCCGTCCAGATAACTGTTGGCGGTTTCGATCAGCAGCTCACCGCCGTCGGGCATGGCGTCGCGGGCGTTGATCACCAGATTGAGCAGGGCATTTTCCAGTTGGCTGGCGTCGGTGTTGACCGGCCAGATGTCCTTGCCCAGTTGCACCTTGAGCGTGATATGCGCGCCCTTGGTGCGCCGGAACAGGTCTTCCAGGGACGCCACCAGTTGGTTGGGGTCGGTGGGGCGACGGTCCAGTGACTGGCGCCGCGAGAACGCCAGCAGCCGGTGGGTAAGGGCGGCGGCACGGTGCGCGGAGGACACGGCAGCATCGGCAAAACGGCCGATATCGTCGCTGCGCCCGGCGGCGATATAGCGCTGCATCAGGTCCAGGCTGCCGATGATGCCGGTGAGCATATTGTTGAAGTCATGGGCGATACCGCCGGTGAGCTGACCGACCGCTTCCATCTTCTGCGCATGGCGCAGGGCATCTTCTGCACGTTCGCGCTCGAACATCTCGTTCTGCAGGCGCTGGTTGGCCTCGGCCAGCGCCTGGGTGCGCTGGGCCACGCGTTCTTCAAGGTTCTCGTTGAGGTGGCGCAGGGCCTCTTCGGTGAGCTTGCGTTCGGTCTCGTCGATCACAAAGATGTAGAAACCATTCACCGAGCCGTCACTGCTAAACCGCGGCAGGTACTTCATCAGCGCATGGCGGGGGCGGCCATCGCGATGAGGCGTCACCGTCATGAAGCTGCACGCCTTGCCCTTGAGCGCGGCGGCGATCTTGTCTGCGCGCCCGGCATACACCTCGTCGCCGAGCACTTCGCGGATGGTCTTGCCGTACAGCTCCTGGGGCGTCTTGCCATACCACTCGAGGTAAGCGCTGTTGTTGAGGCGAAAGCGCTGTTCGTGGTCAACGTAGCCGATCAACACCGGCATGGCGTTGATGATCAGTTGCAGCTCGGTCTGGCTCTGGCGCAAGGCCTGCTCGGTGTTTTTGCGCTCGGTGAGGTCCAGCGCGGCGCCGAGGAACCGCGCCGGCCGGCCCTGTTGATCCTTGTAGCAGCGGCCACGGGCGAACACCCAGCGCACCTGGCCATCGGCCTGTTGCAGGCGGTATTCCTCGGCGTACTCGGTGCCATGGGTGATGCAATGCTTGATGCTGCGCGTCACCGTGCCCCGGTCTTCGGGATGCACGCCGTGCAGGTAGGCGCTGATGGGCAGCAGGCTTGAATCGTTGGGGTCGACGCCATGCAGGTAGGCGAAATGGGCGTCGGCGATGAAGCGGTCTTCACCGATATCCCAGTCCCAGGTACCCACCGCGTCGGTGGCCGCCAACGCGAGTTGCAGGCGTTGCTCGGTGTTGTGCTGGGCCTTGAGGCTTGCTTCGGAGCGCTGTTGCAGTTCGAGGGTTTTGCTGCGTCGCTCATTGGTTTCAATGGCCGTGACCAGAATGCCGGCTACCCGGCAGCTTTCATCGCGCACCGGGCTGTAGGTCAGATCCAGCCAGATTTCGGTATCGCAGCCCTGGCGGTGCAGCACAAAGCGTTGCTCGCTGAAGGTGCGTACCTGGCCGCCGAGCACGGCGTCGTACACCGGCGCGGCGAAGCTTTCAAGCTCAGGCCAAGTGTGGTGCGCCGGCTGGCCCAAGGCGCCGGGGTGCTTGCTGCCAATCAGGTGTGCAAAGCCATCGTTATAGAGTTGCGTGAGGTGCGGGCCCCACAGCAGTACCATCGGCATGGGCGAATGCACGACGATATCAACGGCAGTGCGCAGGCTTTGCGGCCACTCACTGGCCTCACCGAGTGGGCTTTGCGCCCAGTCCAGCCGCTTGATCAACGCAGCGGCTTCGCTACCGGTGGATGTTCCATTCATAAAAAGCCCTGAGCATGACGCTTTGAAAAATGACAACACCCATTATCCCAAGGAGCGGCAACGGGTGGCTACCCCGGAAAAATAGCATGCCTTGAGGGTTTTTCTTCAAAACGCTGCGTCAGCGCTGAAACCTTTCATCTAATAAGCCAGCTCAGCTCTGTCGCGAAATTGCTCCAGTGCCTGGGGGTTGGCCAGGGCATCGGTGTTTTTCACCGGCTCTCCATGCACCACGTTGCGCACCGCCAATTCGACGATTTTGCCACTGATGGTGCGGGGGATATCCGTGACAGCGAGGATCTTGGCCGGTACATGGCGCGGTGTGGTGTTGGCACGAATCACCTGGCGGATCTGCTGTTGCAGCGCCTCGTCCAGTTCAATTCCATCATCCAGGCGCACAAACAGCACCACGCGCACGTCGTCCTGCCAATGCTGGCCGATGGCGAGGCTTTCCAGCACCTGCGGGACCTTTTCCACCTGGCGATAAATCTCGGCGGTGCCAATGCGCACGCCGCCGGGGTTGAGCACCGCATCGGAACGCCCGTGGATCAACAGGCTGCCGTTGGCGCGTTGCTCGGCATAGTCACCCTGGGCCCATACACCGGGGAACTGACTGAAATACGAAGCGCGCAGTTTCTGCTGCTGCGGGTCGTTCCACAGCCCGATGGGCATGGCAGGGAAATGCCGAGTGCACACCAGTTCGCCTTTCTCTCCGATCAGGGGCCGGCCCTGGTCGTCCCACACTTCGATGGCCATGGCCAGGCTCTTGCATTGCATCTCACCACGCCGCACCGGCAGCACCGGGTTGCCGATCACAAAGCAGGAGACAATGTCGGTGCCACCGGACATCGAGGACAGGCACAGCTCGGCTTTGATCTCGCGGTACACGTAGTCGTAACTCTGGGGCGACAGCGGCGAGCCGGTCGAAATCAAGCCCTTGAGGCTGCCCAGATCGTGGCTCAGGCGCGGCTGCAACCCGGACTTTTCCAGGGTGGCGAGGAATTTGGGGCTGGTGCCGAACACGCTGATTTTTTCCGCATCGATCAGGTCGATCAAACGTTCGGGGCCGGGGTGGAACGGCGAGCCGTCGTACAGCACCGCGGTGGCGCCGATCGCCAGCACCGACACCAGCCAGTTCCACATCATCCAGCCGCAGGTGGTGTAATAGAACAGGCAGTCCTCGCGGTTCAGGTCGGCATGCAGGCCGTGTTCCTTGAGGTGAGTCAGCAATACGCCGCCAGTGCCGTGGATGATGCACTTGGGGATGCCGGTGGTGCCGCTGGAATAAAGGATATACAGCGGGTGATCGAACGGCACCGCGACAAATTCCGGTTCTCCGCCGGCTTGATAGAAGTCGTCCCACAGCGCGACGTGGGCGTGGGTGGTGTAGTCCCCAGCCTGCGCTTCGGGCTTGGCGTAAGGCACGATGATCAGCTGTTGCAGGGAGGGCAGGCGTTCAAGGATCTCATTGAGCTTGGCGCTCTGGTCGATGCGCTTGCCGGCATAGCGGTAGCCTGCGCAGGTGATCAGCACCTTGGGCTCGATCTGGCCGAAGCGGTCGATGACGCCTTGGGTGCCGAAGTCTGGCGAGGAGCACGACCAGATCGCACCGAGGCTGGTGGTGGCGAGCATGCCAACCAGGGTTTGCCAGGTATTGGGCATACACGCGGCCACCCGGTCACCTATGCCGACCCCGGCCGCCCGCAGGCTTTTTTGCAGGCCGGCAACCTGTTCCGCCAGTTGCGCATAGCTCAATTGTTCACGTTGGCCGTCTTCGCTGACAGCCACCACCGCAGGATGATCGTCGCGCCGGCGCAACAGGTGTTCGGCGAAGTTCAGGGTGGCGCCGGGAAACCATTGGGCGCTGGGCATCTCGATGTCTTCGATCAGCGTGACGCTGGATGGGCTGCGAAACTGCACGTCGAAGAACGCGACAATCGCCTGCCAGAAATCCGGGCGCTGGTCGATGCTCCATTGGTGCAGGGCGGGGTAGTCGTCGAGCTGCACGCCGTGCCGTTGGTTGATGAAGCGGCGGAACTGATCCATGCGCGTGGTGGCGATGCGTTCCGGGGAGGGTTGCCAGAGGATCTCGGACATAAGCTGCCTCTTCTCGTTCCCACGCTTCGCGTGGGAATGCCTGACTGGACGCTCTGCGTCCGCTTTTGGGGCGCGGAGCGCCCCGGTCTGCGTGCCCACGCAGAGCGTGGGAACGGTCATCACGGGTTTACTGGGCCAGCCAGCCACCGTCGATGTTCCAGGCCGCGCCGCGCACCTGGGCGCCGGCTTCACTGCACAAGAACAACACCAGTTCCCCCAGTTGCGACGGCGTCACAAACTCCAGCGACGGCTGTTTCTCTGCCAACAGATCCTGCTGCGCTTGCTGTGGGTCGACCCCAGTGGCCACGCGATCATCAATCTGCTTCTGCACCAGCGGCGTCAGCACCCAGCCCGGGCAGATGGCGTTGCAGGTGACATTGCTGGTGGCGGTTTCCAGGCCCACCACCTTGGTGAGGCCGATTACCCCATGTTTGGCCGCCACATACGCCGCCTTGCCCACTGAGCCGACTTGCCCATGCACCGAGGCGATATTGACGATGCGCCCCCAGCCCTTGGCCTTCATGCCCGGCAAGCTCAGGCGTGTGCTGTGGAACACCGAGGACAGGTTGATGGCGATGATCGAATCCCAGCGCTCCACAGGGAAGTCTTCTACCGCTGCCACATGCTGGATACCGGCATTGTTGACCAGGATGTCCACGCCACCGAACTCGCGCTCGGCGTAGGCGAGCATGTCGGCGATCTGCGTGGGGTCGCTGACGTCTGCCGGGTGATGCCCGACCTTGCCGCCAAACGCCTGCACCTGGGCGATCACCGCGCTGGCGTCGCCAAAGCCGTTGAGAATCAGGTTGGCGCCGGCCTTGGCCAGGCTCAGGGCAATCCCCAAGCCGATGCCGCTGGTGGAGCCGGTGACCAGGGCGGTCTTGCCATTCAAAGTTGTCATGAAAACCTCACACAATGCCGGTGGCGTAGAAAGTACCGATCACCACGAACACCGCAAGGGTCTTGATGATCGTAATGCCAAAAATGTCCTTGTAGGCTTCGCGGTGGGTCAACCCGGTGACCGCCAGCAGGGTGATCACTGCGCCGTTGTGGGGCAGGGTGTCCATGCCGCCGCTGGCCATGGCCGCGACCCGGTGCAGCACCTCAAGGGGGATATTGGCCGCGTGGGCGGCTGCAATGAAGCTCTCGGACATCGCGGCGAGGGCGATGCTCATGCCGCCGGAAGCGGAGCCGGTGATACCGGCCAGCAAGGTCACGGTGATCGCTTCGTTGACCAGCGGGTTGGGGATGCCCTTGAGCCAGTCCGCCAGTACCAGAAAGCCTGGCAGCGAGGCGATTACTGCGCCAAAGCCGTATTCCGAGGCGGTGTTCATCGCCGCAAGCAATGCACCGCTTACCGCGCTTTTACTGCCTTCGGCCAGCTTGCTCTTGATCGCCGAGAAGCCGAACACCAGCACCACGATAATTCCCACCAGCAATGCCGCCTGCACCGCCCAGATCGCGGTGAGCTTGGCGATTTCGGTGGTCACCGGCGCGCTCATGCCCGGCAGGCTGAGGCTGTGGGTCTTGCCGTACCACTGCGGGATCCAGTGGGTGAACAACAGGTTCATCACCCCCACCAGGATCAGCGGCGACAGCGCGACCCATGGGTTGGGCAAGGCAAGGTTGTCGGCGGTTTCCGGCTCATTGCGCAACTCGGTGCCATAGCCTTCACCGGCACGCTGGGCCTTGTTGCGCTGGCGTGCGAGGTAGAGCATGCCGGCGCAAAACACGAAGATCGTGCCGATCAGCCCCAGCCACGGCGCCGCCCAGGCGGTGGTGTTGAAGAAGGTGCTGGGGATGATGTTCTGGATCTGCGGAGTGCCGGGCAGGGCGTCCATGGTGAACGAGAACGCACCGAGGGCGATGGTCGCCGGGATCAGGCGCTTGGGGATATTGCTCTGGCGGAACATCTCGGCGGCAAACGGGTACACCGCAAACACCACCACGAACAGCGACACGCCACCGTAGGTGAGCAGGGCGCAGACCAGCACAATCACCAGCATCGCCTGGCGCGTGCCGAGCAAGCGGATCGCAGCGGCCACGATCGAGCGCGAAAACCCCGACAGCTCAATGAGCTTGCCGAACACCGCACCGAGCAGGAATACCGGGAAATACAGCTTGATAAAACCGACCATCTTTTCCATGAACACCCCGGTAAAGGCAGGTGCGACGGCGGACGGGTCAGTGAGCAGCACCGCGCCAAGGGCGGCGATGGGGGCGAACAGGATAACGCTATAGCCACGGTAGGCGGCCAGCATCAGCAGCGCGAGCGCGGCCAGGGCAATGATCACACTCATGGTGTGTCTCCATCGGATTGTTATTGTTGTGGGTGAGGCTGTGGGAGGAAGCTATAGCGAGATGTGTGCCAGATTTATAACTTGTTGATATATATAGATTTATTTACTTTTTAACGACGGTTTTCCAGAAGGCAGTCTCAATCGAGAGACGAGTGGAGATCCCTTGTGGGAGCTGGCTTGCCTGCGATAGCGGTGTAACAGTGCCATATTCCCTANCCAACGCTATCGCAGGCAAGCCAGCTCCCACACAGGATTGTCTCCATAGTGGGAATCTAGTCTCTTTAATGAGACTGGGTTATTCCAAGAGCCAGCATTTTTTTATACAACGTTGACCGCCCAAGCCCCAACCGCTTGGCTGCCTCTACCACATTCCCTTCACACGCCGTGAGCGCGGCTGCGATCACCTGCCGATCTAACCGTTCCCGTGCCGCACTGAATGTCTCTTCTTCCATCGACACCAGCGCACGGCGTTCAACCGGCGTAAAAGTGCCAATCGCTGTGCGTATCTCCTCGGCATTCAACACCAAGTCATCACTCAGCAACGCCGCCCGCTCCAGCACATTGCGCAGCTCGCGGATATTGCCCGGCCAGGCATGTTGGGCCAACAGCGCCAGGGCATCGCGGTCCAGTTCGTGCTGGCTGCGCAACTCCTCAAGGATCGCCTCGCTCAGCGCCGGAATATCCTCCAGCCGTTCACGCAGCGGCGGCACCTGGATCGGCAGCACGTTGAGGCGGTAATACAGATCGGCGCGAAACTCGCCACGCTTGATCGCCGCTTCCAAGTCCATGGACGTCGCGGCAATCACCCGCACATCGCTGTGCAGCATCTCGTTGGAGCCCACCGGTTCGAATTCCTTTTCCTGCAACACCCGCAGCAATTTGCTTTGCAGTGGCAGCGGCATGTCGCCGATTTCATCGAGAAACAACGTGCCGCCCTGGGCAATCTGGAACTTGCCGGGGCGACCCTTGCGGTCGGCACCGGTAAAGGCGCCGGGTGCGGTGCCGAAGAATTCGGCTTCAAGCAGATCATGGGGGATCGCCGCGCTGTTGACGCTCACAAAGGCTTTGTGCGCCCGTGGCGATGCGCCGTGAATGGCCTGGGCCAGCAGCTCCTTGCCGGTGCCGGTCTCCCCGAGTAGCAATACCGGCGAATCGGCACTCGCACTGCGCCGCGCCCGGCGCTTGACCTCAAGGCTGGCGGCGCTGGTGCCGATAAAGTGCGCGAAGTTGTATTTGCTTTGCCGCGAACGCAGCAGCGAGCGCGTGGAGGCCAGCTCCTGCTGCATGCTCAGGTAGCGCTCGATCAGCGGCGACAGGTTGCGCAGTTCATCGAACAGCGCAAACCCAATCGCGCCGATCACCGCCCCGGCCTCGTCGTGGATCGGCAGGCGCATCACCACCAGCGGGCCTTTGGGAGTGTCCTGGATATCCAGCAGGATCGGCCGGTCGTTGCGCACCACCTGGCGCAGCAGGCTGTTGGAAATCACCTGCTCGCAAGGCTGGCCGATGGCTTGGTCGGCGCTCTTGAGGCCAAAACGCTTGGCGTAACGCTCGTTCATCCACACGATGTTCGCATCGCGGTCGACGATGACTGTGCCCTCGCTGGACTGCTCGATGATCTCGAACAGCGACTGGATGGCCAGGCCGCGAACCTGTTGGTAGTCCTTGAGGCTGGTACTCATGGGTACAGAATCCTGTTAATGATCGTTCCCACGCTCTGCGTGGGAATGTCTACCGTGACGCTCTGCGTCACTCGGCGTAGGGCCAAGACACGACGCGGAGCGTCTCGGGTTGTGTTCCCACGCAGAGCGTGGGAACAATCTCACCTCACAAAGGGATGTGCGCTGCTGCCAGCAGTTCTTTGGTGTACGGGTGTTGGGGCGATTCGAACACATCATGGCTCGCGCCACGCTCCACCACCTTGCCATCCTTGACCACGATCATGTCATGGGCCATGGCCCGCACCACCGCCAGGTCATGGCTGATAAACAGGTAGGTCAGGCCGTATTTGTCCTGCAGTTCGCGCAGCAGCGCCACCACTTGTTTCTGCACTGTACGGTCGAGGGCCGAGGTCGGTTCGTCGAGCAGCATCAGCGCTGGCTTGAGTACAAGGGCGCGGGCAATGGCGATGCGTTGGCGCTGGCCACCGGAAAACTCATGGGGGTAGCGATGTCGGCTGGCAGGGTCGAGGCCCACGTCCTTGAGCACCTGTATGACTTGCGCGTCACGCTCGGCCAGGCTGCACGGCGCGTGTACTTCCAGGCCCTCGCTGATGATCTGCTGCACCGACATGCGCGGGCTGAGGCTGCCATAGGGGTCCTGGAACACCACCTGCATCTGCTTGCGCCATGGGCGCATCTGCTGATGGTTGAGCGGGTCCAGGGCCTCACCCTGGAAGCGAATGCCGCCGCTGGAGTCGAGCAAGCGCAGGATCGCCTGGCCCAGGGTGGACTTGCCGGAACCGGACTCGCCGACAATCCCCAGGGTTTTGCCGCGCTGCACGCTGAGGCTGATGCCGTCCACCGCGCGCAGGTAGGTCTTGGCCCGGAACAGCCCGCCACCGAGGGGGAATTGCACGCTCAGGTCATCCACTTCCAGTACCGTCTCACGGGGCTCGCTGCACAGCACATCGCCCGAGGGCTCGGCGTCCAGCAGCAGGCGGCTGTAGGGATGCTGCGGTGCGGTGAACAAGGCCTGGCAGTCAGCCTGCTCGACGATTTCGCCGGCACGCATCACACAGACCCGCTGGGCGATACTGCGCACCAGGTTGAGGTCATGGCTGATCAGCAGCAGCGACATGCCCAGGCGTTGTTGCAAGGACTTGAGCAGCAGCAGGATCTTGCGCTGCACCGTCACGTCCAGCGCCGTGGTGGGCTCGTCGGCAATCAGCAGTTCGGGCTCGCAGGCCAGGGCCATGGCGATCATCACCCGCTGGCGCTGGCCGCCGGACAATTGATGGGGGTAGGCCTTGAGCCGTTCCTGGGGTTTCTGGATGCCCACCAGTTCCAGCAGTTCGAGGATGCGCGCCTGCGCCGCCTTGCCGCCCAGGCCCTTGTGCAGCAGCAGGGTTTCGCCGATCTGCTTTTCGATGCTGTGCAGCGGGTTGAGGGAGGTCATCGGCTCCTGGAAGATCATGGCAATGCGGTTGCCGCGCAATTTTTGCAAGGTACTCGGTGAGGCGCCGATCAGTTCCTGGCCGCGATACTTGATGGAACCCAGGGTTTCGGTGCCGGCTTGCGGCAGCAGTTGCAGGATCGAATGGGCCGTCACCGACTTGCCCGAGCCCGACTCGCCCACCAACGCCAGGCACTCGCCAGGGCGCACGTCCAGGCTCAGGTTGCGCACGACGGTCTGGCCGTTGAAGGCGACGCACAGGTCGCGGATTTCGATCAGGTTCATACGCAGTCACTCATGAGCGGGGGTCGAAGGCATCACGCAGTGCCTCGCCGATAAACACCAGCAACGACAGAATCAGCGCCAGGGTGAAAAACGCCGTCAAGCCCAGCCACGGCGCTTGCAGGTTCTGCTTGCCCTGGCCGATCAGCTCGCCCAGGGAGGCGCTGCCGGCGGGCATGCCGAAGCCAAGGAAATCCAGAGCGCTCAAGGTGGATATCGCCCCGGTCAAGATAAATGGCAAATAGCTGAGGGTCGCGGTCATGGCGTTGGGCAGGATGTGCCGGCGAATGATCTTGCCGTCGCCCAGGCCCAGGGCGCGTGCGGCCTTGACGTACTCCAGGTTGCGCCCACGCAGGAACTCGGCGCGCACCACGTCCACCAGGGCCAACCAGGAAAACAGCGCCATGATCCCCAGCAACCACCAGAAGTTCGGCTCCACAAACCCCGACAGGATAATCAGCAGATACAGCACCGGCAGGCCAGACCACACCTCGAGGATGCGCTGGCCGAGCAAGTCCACCCAGCCACCGTAGTACCCCTGCAACGCCCCGGCGGCAATGCCAATGACGGCGCTGATGGCGGTCAGGGCCAGGGCAAACAGGATCGACACCCGTGCACCAAAGATCACCCGGGCCAACACATCGCGGGACTGGTCATCGGTGCCCAGCCAGTTCACCGCCGACGGCGGGCTCGGGGCAGGGCGGGAGAGTTCGTAGTTGGGCGTGTCATCGCTGAACGGAATCGGCGGGAACAGCATCCAGCCGCCATCCTGCTTGATCAGCTTTTGCACGTAGTCACTGCGGTAGTCCGCCTGGAACGGCAACTGCCCACCGAACTGCTGCTCGGTGTAGCGCTTGAACACCGGAAAATACAGCTCGTTCTTGAAACTGAGCACCAGCGGCTTGTCATTGGCGATCAACTCGCCGCCCAGGGTCAGGATAAACAGGCCGATAAACAGCCACAGCGACCACCAGCCACGGCGGTTTTTCTTGAAGCGTTCGAAACGCCGGCGAGCCACGGGAGACAGGTTGAGCATCAGGCGTTCCTCGCGGCGAAGTCGATACGCGGGTCCACCAGGGTGTAGCACAGGTCACCGATGAGTTTTATCAGAAGGCCGAACAGGGTGAAGATAAACAGCGAGCCGAACACCACCGGGTAGTCGCGGGACACGGCCGCCTCGTAGCTCATGCGGCCCAGGCCATCGAGGGAGAAGATCACCTCGATCAGCAGCGAGCCGGCAAAAAACACACTGATAAACGCCTGGGGAATCCCCGAGATCACCAGCAACATCGCATTGCGGAACACGTGACCGTACAGCACCCGGCGTTCGCTCAAACCCTTGGCGCGGGCGGTGACCACATATTGGCGGGTAATTTCATTGAGGAACGAGTTCTTGGTCAGGATGGTCAAGGTGGCAAAGCCGCCGATCACCAGCGCCGTTACTGGCAGTACCAGGTGCCAGAAATAGTCGGCGATTTTGCCCACGGTGCTCAGTTCGGCGAAGTTTTCCGAGACCAGCCCGCGTACCGGGAACCAGTTCAGCGAGGTACCGCCGGCGAACACCACGATCAGGAACATCGCAAACAGGAACGCCGGCATCGCGTAACCGATGACGATGGCCGTGCTGCTCCACATATCAAAGCTGCTGCCATGGCGCACGGCCTTGCGTATGCCCAGCGGGATCGACACCAGGTAGGTGATCAGCGTGGCCCACAGGCCGAGGGAAATCGTGACGGGCATCTTTTCCAGGATCAGGTCAGTTACCGTTGCGCCTCTGAAGAAACTGTTGCCGAAGTCCAATTGGGCATAGTTCTTGAGCATCAACCACAGGCGTTCCGGCGCGGATTTGTCGAAGCCGTATTGTTTTTCGATGTCCTTGATCAGCTTCGGGTCCAGGCCGCGGCTGGCTCGCGAGCCGCTGATGCCTTCGCCGGATGCGCCCGCCACACCTCCGCCACCAATGCCTTGCAAGTGGGCGATGGCTTGCTCCACCGGCCCGCCGGGCGCGGCCTGCACGATCACGAAGTTCACCAGCAGGATGATCACCAGCGTCGGGATGATCAGCAGCAGGCGCCGTACGATATAGGCAAACATCAGTGGGCCTCTCCGCGTTTTTTCAACTCAGCCTGCATTTGTTCGTTCGTCAGCGGGGTGGGGCTGACTTCCCACCAGGTTTCCAGGGCTTCGTCGTTCTTCGCCTCGATGGCCGGGCGCCCGAAACGGTTCCACCATGCGGCGGAGGTGCCCGGTGGGTAATAGTTGGGGATCCATAGGTAATTCCATTGCAGTACGCGGTCCAGGGCGTGGGCATAGGTGAGCATCTTGGCCTGGGTGTCAGCCTTGACCAGGCCATGGATCAGGGTATCGACGGCCGGGTCCTTGAGCACGATGTAGTTATTGGCGCCCGAATCGAACGCGGCGGCAGAGCCGAAATAGTTGTACAGCTCCATGCCGGGCGAGGTGGTGACCGGGAAACCCGTGACGATCATGTCGTAGTCGCGGGCCATCAGTCGGTTGACGTACTGCGAGGAGTCGATGCGGCGAATATTCAGGGTGATGCCGATCTGCGCCAGGTTGCGTTTGTAGGGCAGCAACAGGCGTTCGAGGCCGTTCTGGACGTTGAGGAAGGTGAATTCCAGTGGCTCGCCCTGGGCATTGACGAGTTTGTCGCCCACAGGTTTCCAGCCGGCGTCTTCCAGCAGGGCCAAGGCTTGCAACTGTTTGTCGCGGATCATGCCAGTGCCATCGGTGACCGGGGCCTTGAACACCTGGGTAAACACCTCGTCGGGAATCTGCCCGCGCAGGGGTTCGAGGATTGCCAGTTCTTGCGGGGTGGGCAACTGGCTGGCGGCCAGCGGACTATTGGAAAAATAGCTCTGCTGGCGGATGTACAAGTTGCGCATCATCTGCCGGTTGGCCCATTCAAAATCCCACAGCATCGCCAGGGCCTGGCGCACGCGGCGATCCTTGAATATCGGTTTTTGCACGTTGAACACATAGCCCTGGGCCGGCTGCGGCATCTCCTTGGCCAGGTGCGCGCGCTGCAGGCGGCCATCGTCCAGGGCCGGGCCGTTGTAGCCGATGGAGTAACCGGTGGCGGAGAATTCACGGTTGAAATCATAGGCGCCGCCGCGTAGCACTTGTCGCGCTACTTCGGTGTCGCCGAAGTACTCCAGGCTCAGGTGATCGAAGTTGTACAGGCCGCGGCTGGCCGGCAAGTCCTTGCCCCACCAGTCGGGGTCACGGGTGAAGGTGATGGTGCTGCCGGAGTCGATCTTGCTGACCTTGTAGGGGCCGCTGCCCAGTGGCGCTTCGTAGCCGCCGCCGTTGGCAAAGTCGCGGGTCTTCCACCAGTGCTCGGGGAACACCGGCAAGGTGGCGATATCCAGGGGCAGGGTACGGTTTTCGTTGCTGGAAAAGTCAAAGCGCACCTGGCGCTCACCTTCGACCTCGACGTGCTTCACGTCGGCAAATAGCGTGCGAAAGCGCAAGCTGCCTTGGGTCATCAGCACGTCAAAGCTGTAGCGCACGTCTTGCGCGGTGATGGGCTTGCCATCGGCAAAGCGCGCCTTGGGGTTCAGGTAGAAGCGCAGTGACAGGCCATCGTCGGCGCGCTCCATCTTTTGCGCCACCAGGCCGTAGACGGTGTAAGGCTCATCCAGCGAGCGCAACGCCAAGGGCGCATACACCCAGCCGTCGACCTGGGATACGCCGATGCCTTTGTCGATATACGGCAGCACATGGTCAAACCGCCCCACCTCCAGCGCGGAACGCCGCAGGCTGCCGCCCTTGGGAGCGTTGGGGTTGGCATAGTCGAAATGGCTGAAACCTTCGGCGTATTTGGCGGGCTCGCCGTACACCGTCAGGTAGGTTTGCGGGGCTGCGATCACCGCAGTGCTGGCCATTAGCAAGGCCAGGGTGGAACAGAGCAGAGATGAAAAAGCCAATCGCATTATCAGCCTTGAGCGCCGGGTAAGAGTCGTAAGGATTTGTACGCTAACGGCCTGGGCATCGCCAGTCATCAGATGCACAACGGCCCACCAAAGGGCGGGCCGTTGTTTATAGCATCAGCGCGGATTGAATCAATCCTGGCGGCTGGTGACTTCCAGCAGGTGGTAGCCGAACTGAGTCTTCACCGGGCCTTGCACGGTGTTGACCGGGGCACTGAAGACCACGGTGTCGAATTCCTTGACCATCTGGCCTGGGCCGAACGAACCGAGGTCACCGCCCTGGCGGCTGGATGGGCAGCTGGAGTTGGCTTTAGCGATTTCTGCGAAATCAGCGCCGCCTTCGATTTGGGCCTTGAGTTCGTTGCACTTGTCTTCAGAGGCAACGAGGATGTGACGGGCGGTGGCTTTGGCCATGGTGAGTAACTCCTAGAGTAAAAAACGGTGAGCGTACCGGATTCAGGCGGTTATTTCTCGGCAAAGTTCCACTGGGTTTCAGCCGGCACTGTTTTCGCCGTGAGGATTCAAGGCAGCACAAGGTAGTCGTTGCGCTGCACGATCGGGCGGTGCGCCGCTTGCACCAGGTGGATATAGCGGCCGTCCACCAGGTCGATGGGCAGGCAGTCGTCGATATCCAGCACCGCGTCGGTGTGGGCCTGGGACCAGTGGCTGAGCATCTGCTGCTTGCCTTTGCCCATGGCCTCCTTTTTGTTACGGGCGACCACCAGCAGGTAGTGATGGGACTCGCCAAAGCTATTGGCTTCGTAACCGCCCAGGTTGATGAAGTACAGGCGGAGTGCATCGCCGTGGGGCGCCAGGTGGCTCAGTTCAACCTTCCAGCCGTCGACGCCATCGACGGCCATCCATGAATCGATGTGTACGCCTTTGGGGCTGCCGAACCAGGCGTCGCGTAATTGCGGGTAGGTGGCTTGCAGGGTGTCCGCCACGGCGAACACCACATCGTGTACTTCGATCCTGGCCCGCGGGTGCTTGCCCCCGAGCATGACGACAAACAGCATTACCGATGATTCCTGGGGAGGGCGGCCTGACAGCCTATCTGATCACTCCCGGCAATCAAACTGTGGGAGATTCTATGGATGAGGGGCAACCCTCAACCAACGTTACCGGGGAGCAGAGCAAGAGCTGCAGGCTTGTTTGCGCAATCAATGCATCTTGCTATGGTCCATCTTGCTGTGGTCCATGCCATCCAGCCCACGCGCCGTTGCCTTCACTTCGACGGCCTGCTTTTCACCCTTGGCATCTTCTACCGTAAGGGTCAGTGGTACCTGGTCGCCTTCCTTGATCTGGCCGGTCAGGCCCATCAACATGACGTGGTAGCCGTTGGGGTCGAGCTTGACGGCTTTGCCGGCAGGCAGGGCCACCGAGCCCACCGGGCCCATGCGCATGACGTCGTCCTTCATGCTCATCTCATGAATCTGCACGTCCTTGGCCACTGGCGATGCCACGCTCAACAGTTTGCTGTCGCTGTCGGCTGTGAGGGTCATGAAGGCGCCACTGGACGGTTGGCCCACTACGGAGGCGCGTACCCAGGCGTCAGTGACTTGTACCTGGGCACTGGCGTGGGCAGCGAGGCCCAGCAGGGTTAGACCGAGGGTGAGACGCTTGAGGTGTTGAACGGCAGTCATTAGCAGACCTCCATGACGGTGAGCAGGTCTTCTGCGCACTCTTGAGCGGTAAGGGATGCCTGCAAGCCAAGGCGCAGGTTGCCACGGGTGTCGAACACGAAACTGGTGGCGGTGTGGGAGAGGGTATAGGTGTCGCCGGCGGGGATCTTTTCATAAAAGATCCCGAACTCCTTGGCGGCCACGGCGATTTCTTCCGGGGTGCCGTAGAGCGCTTCGAAGCTTGGGTCGAAGGCCTTGACGTAGTTGTCGAGAATTTCGGGGGTGTCGCGCTCGGGGTCCAGGGTGATGAACACCACCTGCATGATCTTGCCATCGCGGCCCATCAGCTTCTTGGCCTGGGCGGCGCGGGCCAGGGCTGTCGGGCAGACGGCCGGGCACTGGGTGAAGCCGAAGAACACCACCGGCATCAGGCCGCGGTACGAGCTCAGGGTGACGGTTTCGCCGTCGGTGTTCTTGAGCTTGAAGGTGCGGCCCATGATCTTGTCACTGAGGTCCTTGCCGTACTTGAAGTTCAGCTTGGGGCTGTAGTCACAGCCGCCCAGCAGGCTGCCCAGACCCAATAGGCCCATGCCGGTCAGCACTTTGCGGCGGGTGAATAACGTACTCATCAACTGTGCATCCTGTGAAACGCCTGTAGGGCCGTGGAGCTGCTCCGCCAGGCTTTGAAAAGGAGTAACGAGAAGGGTGCAGAGTCTAGCAACCCTGGCCGGCGCGCGTAATCTGCGACGTTCTGCCACAGGGGCGCGTCGCATTTCTTTCTTTTATGGCTTCGGTGGTAGAGTCGCCGCCATGAAATTGCGCCACTCTGACCGCTCACTGATCGCCTGGGCCCTGTACTTCTGCGTGCTGATGAACCTGTTCGCCTGCGGTTTGGGGCATGGCCAGATGATGGGGCAGCAGCTCAACGGCATCGGCGGGCTGTTCTGTTCGGTGGACGGCGGTCAGTCGCCAATTTCCGACAAAGGGTTGGCGAACCCGTCCTCCAGCAACATCTCGAACTACTTTGCCTGCCCGGTGTGCAACGCGGTTACCGTTGCCCTGGTGTTTCTGATCGGCCTAGCCTGGCTGCTCGGCCTCACCCAAGCCCCGCGTGTCGCCCATGAGCGGCGCAACAAGGCGCCGCCGCGCTATTCCTGGCCCTCGGCCAACCCCCGCGCTTCTCCCGCATCCTGACGTGTGCCTTGGGCTTCCTGTAACCAGGAGGCATTCTCTCGTCACGATTGTGAGAACACTCTATGAACCCTCAATTGCCTGCCGGCGCCGGCCGCCTGGTCAGCAAGGCGTCGCGGCGCCTGCGTGCGCAACCGGCGCTGTCTGATTACCCGAGTAATTCGCGCTGCTTCGTGCACCTGGATGCACGCCTGTTGCCTCACTGGCATACCTTGTTCGACATCTGCCCGGCGTTGCTCAAGCTCGACCCACCGGAGGGCTTGAACCTGTTTCGCGCCTTCATGACCTGGGCCTATCGCAACCAGCCGCCGCTGGACTGGACGTACCATCTGAACGTATGCCGCTGGTTGCTGAGTTCGACGTACCGCACGCAGGTCGATGAGGAGCCGATCGAGGCCTTCATGGCCGCCGCTGCTGCGCGCTGGGTGCTGACGGATGACAGCCCGGCGGCAGGCATTGTCTTGAGCTGGCGCGATTGCACCCTGTTCGACTGGAAGGGCCACCCTTCGATAGCCGCGCCGCGACCGGCATTGCCGCCGCCCGCCTGGGATTTTGCCTGGTCCCCGTTGGGTGCCCAAGGTGCTTTCAGCGGTTGGCTGCCGGTGCCATGAAGCGCCGCATCCGGTAAGCCTCACGACACCCTCGGAAGCGCCGCACACTGCGCAGCGTGCGGAGCCCGCAGGCTGGCACCGGCTTGATGACTAGGCTCTAGGCTTCTTTGGTTTCCAGGTCATCAGGTTATGTCTTCTTTGCATCACAACACGCCCACGCTGACGGTGGTCGACCCGCGAGGGTTGACCGTGCGCAGCGTGGCGTACCATCGCAATACCGCGCAGCAATCACCCAGCGCGCAGGTCACGCGGCAGGTGTTCGACGCTCGCGGCCTGTTGCAGCAACAGTGGGACCCCAGGCTGTTCGAGTTGCACGCTGCCGATCCCGACGTGCGGCCCAATCTGTCTCATCGTTATAGCTTGAGCGGGCAAGTGCTGAGCACCGACAGCGTGGATGCGGGCCGTCAGACGCGCTTGCTCGGCAGTGGCGGCCAGGTCGTGCAACAGTGGGACAGTCGAGGCACGCGCCAGCGGTTCGAATACGACCCGTTGCTGCGCCCCGTCGCGGTATTCGAGCGCGCGGAGGAGGCGGCGGCTGAACGCTGTGTCGAGCGCATGAGTTACGCGGGCATGACGTCCACGGAGGCGGCGCGCAATCGCTGTGGGCGCATGATTCGTCACGATGACCCGGCAGGCACGTTGCTCGTTGAGCGCTACGACGTGCAAGGCAATATCACCGAGCAAACCCGGCGCCTGTGCACGTCGCACACCGTGCCCGACTGGCCGCTGCCCGTGAGTGAGCGGGATGCACAGTTGCAAGCCCAGACCTTCACCACCACCTGGCAGCACGACGCGCTGGGGCAACGCCTGGAGCAGGTCGACGCGCGCGGCAATCGCCAGCAATCTCAATACGGTGTCGACGGCCAGTTGACGAAAAGCGAGATCCTGTTCAAAAGCGGAGCGCGCAAGACCCTGGTGGATCAACGCAGCGTCAACGCCTCGGGCCAGGTGTTGAGCGAACGCTTGGGTAATGGCGTGGTCAGCGTTGCCGAGTATTCGGACACCGATGGACGTTTGACACGCTTGAGCGCCCACCTCAAGGATTCGGCAGGCAAGCGACTGCAAGACCTCTTCTACAGCTACGACCGGGTCGGCAATGTGTTGCGCATCCGCGATGCGGCGCAGCCGACCCGCTGGGCCAGCAACGTGCAGGTGGAGGCAGTAAGCACATTCGAATACGACAGCCTGTCGCGATTGATCAAGGCCACCGGTCGTGAAAACGCGCGCAATACTGGCGCATCCGCACTGCCGGGGCGAATCACGTTCGGCGCCACAGACGACAATCTCTGGGGCAACTACACCCGCCACTATGCCTACGACTCGGCCAGTAACCTGACTCAGATGCGCCATGTGCCCAGCACCGGCAGCGGTTATACCCAACGGATGCAGGTGGGCGAACACAGCAATCACAGCGTGATTGCCCGCGAGGGCGCAAAGGCGCCGGGCCTGGGCAACGGCTTCGACCAACGTGGCAATCTCCAGGCACTGGCGCCTGGTCAGGCGTTGACCTGGAATGGGCGCAACCAGTTGGTTCGCGTTGCGCAGGTGCTGCGTGACAATGGCGAACATGACGATGAGGTGTATCTGTATGACGGCACCGGCCAGCGAGTCATCAAGCGTCGCGTGGCACATGGCAAGACGCAGACTCACACCCATGAAGTGCTTTATCTGCCAGGGCTGGAGCTGCATCGCCACGGGCCGGATGGCGAGTGGTTGAACGTGGTGCTTGCTCCGGGCGGGCGGCATTCGGTCAGAGGGCTGCAGTGGGAGCAGCAGCGCCCCGACGAGATGCAGGACGAGCAACTGCGGTTCAGCCTCGACGATCATTTGGGCAGCGGCACTCTGGAGCTGGACGAGGCAGCCGGCCTGTTGAGCCAGGAAAGTTATTACCCCTTCGGCGCAACTGCCTGGTGGGCGGCAAAAAGTGCCTTGGAGGCGAACTATAAAACCCGACGTTATTCGGGCAAGGAGCGCGACGCCAGCGGGCTGTATTACTACGGCTTCAGGTACTACGCGCCGTGGTTGTTGCGGTGGATCAGCGCTGACCCGGCGGGGGATGTGGATGGGTTGAACCTGTATGCGATGGTGGGGAACAACCCCATGGGTTATGTAGACGAAGACGGTTTGCAGCGCCGCTCGATGCTGGAGGTGGTGACGGTTCTGCTCCTGGTGTTGTTGATCGGGCACGGAGTAGGGGTAGAGATAGGCTATAGGGCTGAACTGGCTTATTTCGGGCTGATTTCAGGTGTGGTGGGCGTGGCGCTTTACGCGCTTCAGCGATTAGGCACCACTGACGTTCAGCGCAGAGCGTTCTATGAGCAGTCCGTAACGGTCGGTGCGCAAGAGCTGGGCCGCCGACAGGGCGCTACCGAACATGAAGTCAGCGAGTTGGCGGACTTTTTCCTGGAACACCGTCTGGCTACCGCTGACACTAAAAGTCTGTCCTACGGGCTGACCCCGGCAGCGCGGGGCGGTCTCTATGGGTACGTTGGGCCCACCGAGCATCGGGACCGGGCTGAAACAGCCTCACGAACGGAGCGTAACCCTAGCTTTACGCTTGCCAGGTTGGGGTTTGTAGGCATAGAACTGCGCGCCCCGGCACGCAAAGTGGGCGCCAGCCCGCTGCCAGCGGCTGGGCTGACCCATACCGAAGTACAGCCGCAAACCAGGGTCACGAGCGTGGGCCGCAGAGGCTCCGCTTCTGAGGTGCCCGCCGCGCAACCGGTAAGCCCGGGACCTTCCTCCGGGCTGGTGCCTGAGCCCCTCCAGATTGACGTCACACCTATTCAGAATGAATTACATGGCCCGGGAGGTGAAATTCTCAGAAGGGTGATTGGTCGGCTGGAAGACCGCACACTGGATTTTCATACCGGCCATGCCATGGCGGGTGGGCAGAATGTCCGCAGTTTTGACTTGCCGCGTTATCGCGGGCAGCGCGGTCGTGGCGCCTATCGGGTGATGATCCAGCACATCAGTGGGCTTAACTATCGGGCGGTCAGGGTGATGGACCCTCACCGCCGTTAATACGCGCAACGTCAGGCCAAGGAGCGCGGGCCGTGTAACGGCCCGGCTCTGTTGTCAGGCCGGCGCGTGCGTGTCGTTTTCGTCTTCAGCGATGCTGTACCAGGCGTGGTAGGTCTGGCGCCGCGTGTCGCCATTGGCATTGAGCACGCGTACCGGGCGCCCCAACGCGTCATGAAAGTGCTGCTCGCTGGGACGCAAGGTGTTGAAGGCCGCATCGTCGATATAGCCGGCACGGTCGGCAAAGTAAGGTCGCCAGGTGCGCGCCAGGCAACCCTGATTGTCATACTCCACACGGCCGCTGATCCGCCAACGGCGAGTGGCATCGGTTGGCTCGGCACCCGCGCTCAACATACCGGCGTCATCGACTGCAAAGGCCGGGCCCGGTTGCGCCTTTTCCTGGGTTTGCCGCACGCGGCCAAAGCCGTCGCTGAAGGCGAGGGCTACCTGGATCTGCGCCGTTTGCGACGTGCCTTGCCAACGGTCGGCGTGCAGTACCACGACGTGCACCGGCACTTGCCTGGCCGCCTGAATCAGGCGCTTGAGGGTTTGATGATGGGGGAGCGCAGCGCTCAGGCTGTTCAGGCGTGCCAACGCCGAGGCACGAATATGCCCGCTGGGCAGCAGGTAACCGTTGCTTACCCATTGCGCCTGGATGCTGGCGGGTGGAATGCGCCCCATCCAACTGAACACGTCGTAGAAGCACGCGCTTTGAGCGTTGAGCAACGCCGCCTTCGGATCAGCCAGGGCCTGCGCCGGGCCCGTATCGGGCGTGCGGATGAAGGGCGTAGGGGCGTCATGGCCGACGGGCTTTCCTTGCTCCTCACCCTTGAGGCCGGTCGCCAGCAGCTGCCCGTGGGCGTCGTAGTGCGCGTAGCGTTGTGTACGCTGTGCGTCAGTCACCCTCACCGGCAGGCCAAGGCGGTAGTCGTACTGCGCCTGGGTCGTGCAGCCGTCCGCCAATTGCACTTTGATGATGTACAGCCCATAGCGGTCGTACTCGGACTGCGTGAACCCATGGCTCAGGCTCGCCTGATGCCGACGAGGCCGATAGAACATTTCGGCCTGGCCGTAGCGGGTGTAACCCTGGCCGAGGGACCACAGGGTGATGGCCTCGTCCTGCCCGGGGTCCGGTGACAGGAACGCGGCCATGGCCCGATAGTGCTGTGCACTGAGCGTAGCAGTGACAGTGCGGCCCTCATATACCTCCAGCGCTTGCTGATCGAGTTCGGCCGTCTCGATATAGGCAGGCAGCGCCTGAAAACTCGCGGTGCCGGCCGGCAAGGGTTCGGTGTGCTCCGCCACGCAGTAGTGCTGCACCGACAGCCCCCCCAGCCTGCGTTCGGCCGCTGTTCCCAATGGATCGGACGGGCCCTGCGCGATGAAGTGTTCATAGCTTATTTTTTCAATCGCTAACGCCTCTTTGCTCAGCACCAGCACGTTGCTTCGTTGCTGGTAGGGCAAGTGCAAGCGCCAGCGCTGCGCGGCGTCCAGGTGAATGAAGCGGGCGCGGGTTTCGTTGAGGTAATACGTCTGCTGCGCTGAGTCGTGTGCGTCACGCCACCACTGCTGCTGGTGGGCTGGCCCGGGCGGTGGGGAGTCGCTGGCTGTCCTGCGACGGGCATAGTCGACCACCACGCTGTGCAGATTGCCGGCGTAGCGGTCCCAGCGCAGATTGAGGATGTGCCGGCAGCACGGGTCGTCCGGTTGGCGCTCGTAGCGACAGGTCAGCGACTCCAGCAACAGTGGCAGCAGCACCGCCGGTTCGCCGGCCTTGGCCGACGGGCTTAATTGCCGTATGAGATAGCGCTGTTGCTGCACCGAATAGGGCACTGCCTGGGGTGGCGCATCGGCGGCGGCATACACCTCTTCACGCAGCAGGCTCCCCGCCAATGCACGCTGCATCGCGCGGCGGGTGGTTGCGACGGGCGTGGCGATCAGCGTGTCTCCCGTGCGCCCGGCCTCCAACTGGCCCAGCAGGGTTGGCCCCAGCGCGGGCGCCTGTGGGTCGCCCGGGTAAAAAGCCTCCTGCGAGGGCTCAAAGGTGTGGAACCAGCGTTTGGTCAACACCCCAGGCTGCGCATCGGCCGTAGGGGGTTGCTCGGTGTGCAACACCAGGCCAAAGCCGAGGAACTGGCGCTCCTCACGGTCATAGCAGGCTTGCCGGTAACGAAAATACTGGGTGGAGCGGTTGCCGCTGACCAGGTCCTTTTGCTGTTGCCGCTTGACCACCTGCACTGGGAACGCAAGGCTACTGCCTTGGGGCACTCCCAGGGTTTGCCAGTGCTGTTTTTCGTCGAGCCATTCCTGGGCGCTGCTGCGGTAGCTCAGCTGGGTGGTGGCCCCCCGGTTGTTGAGCGTGGCGGTTAACAAATACGGTTTGAGACTGACGAAGTCATACCGCCAGTGCTGGGGGGTCATGTGCGGCACGCTCAGGATCAGGCTGGAACAGCCCAGGCCTTGAAGGTCGGCAAAGCTGACCTGGCACGTCGCGTCATGTCGCACGCCCTCGGGCCAAGGCAATGTCAGTGGCTCCGATGCCAGCCCGCTGCCGGCGCGGTTCATATAGATCTGTACGTGTTCAGGCGCCAGGTAAATCAGGTCCACCGCGCCTGAACCATCCAGGTCGGCGAGGCGAATATGGGCGGCATCGAAGCTGGCGTGGTCGAACGCCAGTGTGGCGAAGACAAACCCTTTGCCGAAGCGTCCACGGCCGAGGTTGGGCCAGCATTTGATTTCGTTATGGCGGATACGCACCAGGTGTTGTTGGCCGCTGCCCAGGGGGTCGCAAAAGGCGATCAATTCAGCCGGCGAATGGCTGAGGGTGGGTAGCCCCTCATCGTCGGGCGCATGGCGCACCTCCTGGCCAGGATCAAACCCGCCGTCCTGGCGCTGAGCATACAGGCGCACGCTACGGCTGCCGATCAAGGCCAGGTCCAGCCTCCCACTGCCCATCAGGTCGGCCAGTTGCCCGTGGGGATGGAAAAACTCCTGGGGCATCGACGCAAAAGGCACGAAACCCGACCATTGCCGCTGCGAGTCGAGGCTGAAAAAACCACTCAGCCCCGGTTGCGCCACCACCCATTCCAGATGCCCATCGCCGTCAAGATCCGCCAGTGCCTGGCGCGTGGCTTGGACGGTATCGGCGAGGGGGATGCGTGGCAGGGCCTGCCATGGACCATAGATCAGCGCATTGCTGCTGGCTGTGCCGGGGGCCCTGAGCGGCTCGCGGTAATACCAGCTTTTATCGGTGCGGTGCAGGATGCCCGGCAAACCGTCGCGGTACAGGTCCACCAGTTGATAATGCTGCCCATCGTTGACGCCCGCCATGGCGTCGAACGCTTGGTAGCGCGCGGCGTCCAGCGTCGGCACGAAGGCGCTGTAGGCCAGTTCCAGGGGCGGCCAGGCACTGGCGTTCCCCTGGGCGTCAAAGGCCTGGTTGTGCACGGCGTTCAGGCAACTGCCGATGGCGTGGCGATGGGTGTACTCCAGCAACAGACGCCGCGTCAGCACCGGCTCGGCGCCCAGGCTCGGCTCGTCGGGGAAGTAATGAAACATCAGCACTTGCTGGCACCGCCGCAGGGTGCCGAGTTCAAAGCCATAGGCATAACTGCTGATCGGGTCGTTGCGGACCGGCCAGGCGTGTTGTTCGGCATAGGTCGGCACTTGGCTCAGGCCAGCGTGGCGTTCACCATAATCCAGCAGCAGTTCGAAGTGCCATTGCTTGTCAGCGAGGGCGTCCGCGCGCCACAGCGCCAGGTGCTCAAGGGGCTTGAGGTTGCCGTAGCACACCCGCGCCAGATAACGCTGGGCGCGATAGTCCCTGGCGGCGCTTGGCGGCTGGTCGTCGTGTTTGTAGTGGTAATAGATCTGCTCACCCAGGGGGTTGAGGCTTTCCTGCAACAGCCATTGGGCAACACGTAGATCGTCGTTCGGGTCTGCACAGCGCGCGATCAGAGTCTTGCCGAACAGGTGCACGCAGCCGTCGGCCCCCTGAACCAACCAGAACCCGGCCTTGTCGCTGTCGCAAGACCAATGCTCGATACGGTCGAAGCGCGCTTCTATCACCGGAAAATAGCGCACCACTCGGTGGGATTCACCCAGGGCCAGGCCGTTATAGTGGTCCCAGGTCGTGGCCTGAATTGCGCCGTCGGCATCACGCTCAGGGATCATGTCGATGCCTTGGGGGCTGATGAAACGGTCGTCATCACCGTAGGCCGGTACGCCTTTGCGGGTATCACGGCTGATGGCGCCTGCCGACATCGCCCAGCCGAGGCCGAAGGGCCCGTTGCCTTGGGCGCTGCGATAACCCAGGCTCAAGGCCGGCGTGAAGCCACGGCCCGGCGAAATGGGCAAGGGCACCTCCAGGCACGCCTCACCCCGTGTGCCCACGGCGCCCCATTGCGCGCCGGGGCCCTGGATGGCGCCACCGCCCTTGGGCAACGCAGGAATCTTAGGTTCCAAGAGTTCGGGCGACTGCACGCTCATCGTTGACCTCCGGTGTTTTTAGCGGTGTAGCGCAGGTGCACGATGATATCGGTGAGGGATTCGAGCAGAGCGTTTTGCCGGGCATGGTTGGGAAAGGTCAGTTGCCAGGTGGAGATCGCTCCTGTGTATTCGAACGGCAGGTAACGCTCGTCGCTGTCGAAGTTCAAGGTGAACAATCCGCTGTCGTTGAGCCCGCTGGACAGGGCGATTTGCTGTTTGGCGCGCAGGTCTTTTTTTACCGCGGCTTCGGTGTGTCTGGTCGCTGGGGTGACGTGCGTGGTATTGGCGGTTTGGGTCAGGATGGCCTTGATGTCTTCATAGGGGCCCAGCGTGGCGGGCAGGGACACACTGACGTGCTTGATACGCCGCAGGTAATGGCCTGGGTAGTCGTCGTCAAACAGCTTGAGGGTCAGTTCAAAGGTCAAGGTGCCGGTTTTTACCAGGTCGGCTTTAAGCGCGGCCCAGGGCATGTCGCGCGTGGCCATCGGGTCTCGGCTGTGCAGATGGCGCAGCGACACGGTTTTAGTGATCTCCAGCAAACGTTCGTTGTGGGTGACGTAGGCGTTACTCATGCTCAGTAGATTTTGCTTGAGCGCTTCGCCGGCGCTGAAGCCTCGATATTGATGGGTCCAATGCTGGGTTTGAATGAAGTGCTTGTCCCACTGAGCCCGTTCTTCCTGCCAGCAGGCCTCGGCCGCCAGGCACAGCGACAGGGTCGAGTCATAGGCTTGGTAGTAGAAAGTGGAAAGTTGGCCATTGAGCCATTGATACAGTTGGGCGTTGGTAAAGCGTTTGCCGAGCTGGTCGTACAGGCTTCGTGCCTGGGTCAGGCTGGTCTGGGCCAGGGCCAGTTGCAAGCGGGTATGGGCTTGCTGTTCGGTATAAGCCTGCAGTTGGGCGTCGACCTGGGCCAGCTCAAGGCGTGCCTGTTCAAGCGAATGGGCCCACTCGGCGGCGCGTCGGGCAAACAGGTCGGTGCGGTCCAGGTGGGCAGCGTTGGCGCGCTTTTCATTGGCAATGCCTTGGGACGCCGCGTGCAGGGCGTGAAAAGCGCCCTCGTAGCGCACGCCGCCGTTGGAGGTGCCAAAAATATTCGGTATCAGCATCGCCAGCCCCGCGCCGGCTTGTGCCACGGCGGCGGCGGTGTCCCAGCGCGCACTGTCCTGGTACTCCTGGGTGGCCTGGGCCTCGGCCGGGCTGATGCCTCGCTTGAGCTGCTGTTCGAAGAACGCCACCCGCGCTTCGACCATGCGGCGTCCTGCCAACAGCGCCTCCTGGTTCCTCGCATCGAACTGTACGGCCTGGGCCTGTTGCTCGACGGCCAGCCTCGCCAAGTCCCAGGCTTGCTGCTGCTGGGTTTCCAGGTACTGGGCCTGCTCTTTGCGTTCGAACAACGACAATAAGGTCGTCCCCAACTGGATCAGGTTGTCGACCGCTTGCAAGGCGTGTCCCAGCAGCACCTGGAAGCGATAGTGCGCGGCCTGGGCGGTGCGTAGGGACGGGCGCAGGCTGGCGCCGACCGCCCCTTGCTGGTACGCGGCAAGCAGCGTTTGAGGCGTCAGGGTCGCGGCGTACAGCGGCAAACTCAAGGGTTTGCCGGTCAGATCCAGGTGATGGCGCAGGTTGTGCAGGCGAGATTCGATCTTGTCCCAGCGCAGCAGCAAATCAGGGCTCAGGGACCGACACAGCCGCGAGGTGCCCGCAGGTACTGTCGTGCTGTCGAGCGTGGAAGGGTTTTGCAGTTTGTCCAGGGTCGTGGCTGCCCAGGGATCGACCGGGTTGAGCGGCGGCCTTGGCCCGAGCAAGCCCTTGACGCGGATGTACCACAACTTGGCGTCGGCCAGGCCGTCACGGGTCATTTGCCGGTAGGCCGCATCCCCGCGATTGAGCAGGATGTCGACGTACAGCAGGTACAGCGCCTGACGAAAATGTACCGCGCTGCTTGTCGCCAATGGGTGGGACACGGACGAGACGTCGTGGCGTTGTGGCGCACTGGTAAGCAGCGCAGGCAGGCGCCAGAACCCGGATGGGTGTACGGGATCGAACACGTAGCGTATCCACGTTTCGGCCTCGGCGTATTGTTGCTCCTGGTTCAGGCGTTGTGCCAACAGCCAGGGCAGGTAAAGAAACAACTCCCAGTAATAGGTGCCATGGGGGCCGTGAAAGTCCAGGGGACTGGGCTTTTTCTCGCCTGGCAAGGGCGGCTCGCGCCAGGCATCCGGCGCCAACGCAAACAGCTCATGCAAACCTGCGCCCGCGGTTTTTGCCAGCAGCCCGGCCACGCAGGTGTTGGTGCGTATGGGCGCTCGTTTGTTTTCAGGCTTATCGAGAGACTCGATAGTGGACCCGCTGAAGTCGATGAACTCTGCCGTGCCATAGGGCGGGGTAGCGAGTCGCCGGATAAACGGAGCCAGTGGAATGATGGGGGTGCTGTTATCGGGCGGCAGGGTGAAAGTCGCGGTTTTCAGCGCGTAGCCCAGGATGATGGGGTCGGGGTAATGCACATCGCTTTCCAGCAGCAACACGCCGTGAATCAGCGTCAATGTGGAAGCCGTCGTGTCAGTGGAGTCCTCGTCGTAGGGGTGCAAGGTCGAGGGAGAGAGTTCGATCTGCGCCTCAAGCGTGTGCGTTTCGGAGAGTTCAGTGAACGTGTCGCGCAGGGTGCGCCGAGAGGCGTCTGCCAGGCCGACGAGTACCGTGTTATTGCGGTGAGGGCTTTCCGGTAAAGCGCTGTCTCCCTGTCTGGGATACATCAACACGGGTTTGTACAGGCGTTGTTTCTGCTGGACCTGGACCTTGTCCAGTACCAAGTCGTAGGCATGGCTGCTGGACTCCGCTTGATTGTTGTAGAACGAGAGAATGACGGTATAGGTGGCGTCCGGCGTATTGAAAAAATAATCGAAGGCTTCTTGGCTAATGCGTTGGTCGCGCAGATTGAATGTCGCGCTTTTCGGGGTTTCTTGATCTTTTTCAATCTGCGGCAGGGTAAAGGTCGTCGGCTGATTCGCTGCATTTTTTATGAATTGGGCATAGCTGACGCCGGTCTCGTTGCACTTGAGGGTCAAGTCGATGCGCACGTTGGAGAAGGTTGCCAGCCTGGCGCTCTCCAGGAAAATCTCGGCGGTGGGGCCTAACGCCAGCATCTCGTTCTGGGCAGGACCGCTGCTGCTGAGGGTGATGGTCAAATTGGCCATTGCGTCTGCCTTGCTGAACCTGACAGTGCGGTGCGGTTCGAAGCGTTTCGCCAGGCGGGTGGTGACCTCCAGTACTGACGTCGTTCGGTTGAACCGGATATCGCTCTCAGCCGAAAGACTGCGGATATGCTGTTGATTGTCTTCGTAATTCCAGCCATGGGTGGTGCCATGGGGCGCATTGTTGGTCAGGGAGTGAACTTTGACCTGGACCGTTTCGGGCGCCCTGAATTGAAATCTTGACCTGTTGTGGTGCCCGAACAGGGCCTGGTACCGCCCGGCCAGTTCAGACTCTTTATGCCAGGAGAACATCCGCCGAGTGCTGCCCAGGGTTTCCAGCCAATGGACGTTGAAGTGCTGATCCAGCCGTACCGCTTGAAAGAAATGCCGATGCACGCCGTTGTGCGAGGAAGCCGTTTGATGGTTCGGCTGTGCGCTCAGGCCCAGGAACAGTGACGGCGGTTGGCTTTTTGAATCGAGTACGGCGATGGACGCAGTGGCACTCATCAGGTCTTCCGAGCTCAATTCGTCAAGGCCCTGTGCAAGGCTGTATTCCTGAATGCAGGCCTGCGGCACGCTCCAACTGTCATCCAGTTTTTTATAGGAAAAGTACAAGCGCAACTGTAGATAGGTGGTCTTTATCCGGGTTTCCAGCCGTTGTTGGTATTCCCTCTCCGATTCGACATCACCTCGTCCAATCGGGGTGATGTCCCTCGACGAGGACGTCGGGTTGATGCATTGGGCCCACACTACGAAGAGGCGCCCGTTGAACACCACCGGGCGAATCGTCTGTTCGGGGACGTTATCGTCAATCGACAGCGGGATCTTTTGCCAGGAGGACCAGGCTGGCGGAGTGGCCGCGTCGCCCGAGGCCATTTTCAGCGTGCGCCAGTAATAGGTGTTTTCCGGACTGGACTTGCCGGTGAAGTAATAAGTGCTGCTGGCAAAGCTGTCTTTATCACCGTCGATATAACCATTGAGGGTCTTGATGTTGGCAAGTGCTTCGAAGCGGCTGAGGTAACTGTGGACGGCTGTCTGCAGCGGCGCAGGCTCGATGCGAAATTGGTTGAGCTGGTTCTCCAGTTGCCTGAAGTTGTCGCTTTTGTCATGGCGCAATGCAGGGCTCAGGTAGGTGGCCGGGTAGTGCTGGAGTTGCTGGTGGGCACGCCACAGTGAATAGGACAGCAACTGGTCTCGCCACTCGCTCTGCTCGTCAGCGCTCATGCCCTGTTCGTCGTAGCCGGGCTCCAGGCCCAGGTAAATGCCTGTGATGTACTGCTGCAGGCTGGCAATGGCGCTGGCGACACGGGTGGTAGGCACCGTATGGCTGACCTGGGGGTCGAGCAGCCAATAGGTATAGACATCGTCTACGGTCTTGACGGTATCGGCCACTGCCGTGTCTTCAGGCAGCACGCTGTTGAGGTAGAACCCCAGCATCGCGTCGCGCAGGTATTCGTTGAGGTGTTGGGTGAGGGTGTCAGACATGGTCATTCCTTGAACCAGGCGAAATACAACGGGATTAGGGGGTTGTGGCGATCAATGCCGAGCCAACGTGTTGCCAGTCTTCATTCATCAAGGTGGCATGCAGGTCGGCAGCCTTGAGCAAGGCGCTGGCGGAGAGGCCGGTGAGCCTGACGGCTTCATGGCAACGCAGGAGCCAGTCCAGGTCGGCCAGGGTCTTCACCTGTTTGGCAGGCAGGTATTCAACGAGCAGGTTGATTTCATCGACATCCCACTTGAGCAATGCGGCCAGTTGCGAGGTGCAAGCCCCATTGTCAGTTATGGCGGAGCCTTCGACGGAGGATGAATTGGCGCACTGCAAATAGGCGAGCACGCTGTCCTGGGCCAGCCCGTAGGTGCTGAGGCAATGGGCAAAGCGTTGCAGCAGGTACAGCGTGCTCAGCGTCAGCTTGAGCAGCGAGGCCGCGGTGTGGTCCGGGCTCAGCCAGTGCGGATGGAGCACGAAGGCCTGCAAGGCCTCACGGCTCACTGCCAGCCCCAAGGACACTTCGGCATCCGGCAGGCTCAGCAGTACATTTTTGTGCAGCTCCGTGGTGGACTCGGCAGTGGCGGTTCGGGCAATTTGTCGAACCACGAGTTTGCGCCATTGCAGGTACGCGGCGGGGTCACCGGCGAGGTGTGAGGGAGCGTTGAGCAGCGTGTCGATTTTTGCTTTCAGCGGCTGCATTTGTTGGTAGAACGCGCCCAGCTTCTTGGTCACTGCCTGTTTGGCATCGCTGTGCAGAGCCGTGTTGCCTTCTGGGTCGAGGCTCAGGGTCTGGGCTTCGATAAGCTGCACCAGCGCATTGGGCAGTTCTTTGGGCGGCGCGGGCTTGAGCAGCGGTTGGCTGTGCAGCAGCCCTTGTACGATGAGGGCATGCCAGGCAATGGGCGCCGCTTTGGTGTCAGGCTCGGGCTGGGGCAATGACAGGTCAGCGAGGTCTTCTTGCGCCAACAGGCCATGCCGGGTCAGTTCGACCACCTCATCGAGTTGGGTGATGTACGTCTGCACGTGGGGCGGTGGGGATTGGGCATCCAATAGCAATTGGCGGCGAAGCTGATCAACCGTTTGACCCGTGTCGTTGAGCCAGCGGACCAGCCAGTCCATTTGCATCAGCACATCGAGCAGGTCGGCAGGGGCATTGACGCCGGAGCGACGCAGGCTCGGGTTGACCAGTTGTGCGGTGTAATCCTTACCGCCCAGCAGCGCCGCCACATGGTAGCTGTCGAGCACTGACAGCCCGAACAATCGCGCGATACGGGTTTGGCGATACAGCGCGCTATAAAACGTAAGCGTCGGGCAAGAAGCGGGTAGATGCAGGCGGGCCTGCTTGATCAGCCAGTGCAACGAGGCTGGGGTGTCGCTCAGGTGCAGGCCGGTGCAGAGCTGGTGGCGCAGGGTTGTCGGGATTTCCTCCCTCAAGGCCAGGGTCGGCCTGTCCAGGGTCAATGCCTGGCCTGGCAACGGGCCGGGATTGAACAGCTGGTCGTACAGCGACAGACGAGTGCCGGGTGCCCACACCGGTATCTCATCCAGCACGGCGGCAAAGGCTTGCAATGACAGGCTGTAGCGGCGCTCCAGATAGCGATAGACGCCCAGTGCGCGCAGGGTATTGTCGTTGGCGGGCTGCGCCGGGTCGCCCTCGTGTTCACGCCGCACCACGCTCGTCGATAGGGCGTCGAGTGCGTCGAAGGGCAATTGCGTCCAGCGTTGCAGGCGGATCATTCGGTGCAGGCGCTGATAACGTTCCCATGAGGTATTGAGCAGGCGCGCACCATCCTTGTCCTGCGCATTGATCGACAGGGGCGACTGGGTCGCGCCGGCCTCGGTGATCGGCCCGTTCACGTACGCGGCACCGTTGTGCAGGCGCAGCTTGGCCGGCGGCGTTGGCAGGGCGCTTGCCAGAACATTGCTCGACAGCACCGGCACATACTTGCCGCAGGCCAGTAGCGCTTCGGTCTGATCGGCGGTGAGTCCGGTTTTCTGCAACCAGTGGGACAACTCCTCAAGGGGCTGCTCCTGGGTACCATAGTGCTGGGTAAAAAAATCTTCTGCCTGTACGTCTCCCGTTCTTATTAACAAAGGCTCGATCAATAACACCTGCTGGGCAGGGCTCAGCCCGGACAGCAAACGTTGCGCTTCATAGGCCTCGTGCCGGACCACGCCGTAAGTGTTTTGCGCGCGCTGGCTGGTGGGCAGCTTGAGGCTGATGCGGTAACTGAGTTCGCCCAATTGTGGCTTGCCGCCGGACAAACCGAGCCAGCACTGGCGATGCGCGCGTTCGAACGGCAGCACGAAGGGGAAGCGTTGCCTGCCGAGCACCTCATCAAGGGAGCGGCCGCGGTATTCACGGCGGGTTTGTTTGAGATGAGCGTCGATCTGGCGGGACAGGGTTTCGTTGATCATCGAGAGTTGAGGAATCACAGCGCTGAGGCCGCGTTCGTCCAGGGGCAGTGTCTTGAGTTCGGGGCGTCGCCGGTCGAGGGTGATCTTGGGCTGTTTGCCTTTACCGCTTTTTTCCAGCGCTTGGGCAAACAGGTATAACGCCTTCAGGTAGGCGATCGGGGAGTCGATTGCCGCCATGGAAGAGGCCGAACACAGCAGGTGCCAGTCCTCTTTGAACAGGTGGGTATAGGTGGGGGAGTGCGTGTCCATTGTGATGAATCTCCTGAAAGCCCCCGGCCACTGCCAAGGGCAATGGCACGCTAGCATGGGGCGCCAGGCCGGCTCGGTCGGCCGGATCGCTGAGTGAGCGAGGAGAAATCATCGGTGCAAATCGATAGCGCGACAGGGCCTGTGGGGCACTGTCGCGCGAACCTTGCTGCGAGGAGGTAGCCGTTACGCCGCCAGCGGTTTTTTCGCCATGGCTTTTTTGTGCGCGGCCTTCATCGCTTCCATCTCGGCCCCCAGCTCTTCGAGCAGCGCTTTACCCAGCAGTTTCTTGGCCTGAGGGAACATCTCGGTTTCTTCTTCTTCGATATGGTGCTCAAGCAACTCCTTGACCACTTTGACGCGACCGGAAAACTCGGTGGACGAGGGGTCGGTTTTCTTCAAGTCCGGCAGTACCAGCGAGTCGACGGTACGGTGCTCTTCCTTGGCTTCGTGGTACATGATGTCCTGTTCCTTGCCACCAGCTTTCCTGAACGCGGGGTAGAGGATCTCTTCTTCGAGTTGGGTATGCAGGGTGATCTCCATTTCGAGTTTGGCCAACAACTCGGTACGCTTTTTTACCCCGCGTTCAGTGGATTCGCTTAACTGGGTCAGCAGGGTCTTGACGCGTTCATGGTCGGCTTTGAGCAGGTCGATGGCATTCATAGGTAACCTCACGGGGGGTATGCGGGCGTGTCGAAGTGCACGCCTCGTGGTGAGGAAGGTTGCATCAGGCGTACCAACTTTTATGGTTAAAAATTATCTTGTAAATCAGTTGGTTGTATTTTTCTGTGTGCTTGGTGGTCGTGCAGCTTGCATGGTCGGGCCGCGTTGAGATTGCACAACGCACAACCGGTTGCTGACGCTCCAGCGCAACGGGCGGCCCTAAAGGGTGGCCAGGAAAATTCTAATGGAACCCTTGGGGCATCTGCTTGACCTAACGCTTAGACTTCAGGAGGTGAATCATGCAAATTGAATATATCTGGATCGTATTGGCGGTGGTTCTGCTGCTCTTGGAACTCTGGGCGATCAATATCGTTTTGCGCAGCACTGGCGGATGGGAGACCAAGGGGTTGTGGGTCGTGGTGCTGGTGTTCGTGCCGCTGCTGGGGTTGATTGCGTGGGCGATGTTCGGACCCAAGCGTGAAATGGCGCAGCAGCGTAAAAGCTGAAGCGGTGAGTGATAAAAAACAGGCGCCCATGGGGCTAATGCCAGTCAGTTAAGACAGAATCGGTAACTGTGGCGAGGGAGCTTGCTCCCGCTGGGGCGCGAAGCGGCCCCAAAAA